>JBAXLL010000140.1:0-5659 GCA_037134835.1 Verrucomicrobiota bacterium | reverse complement strand
GCCGCTAGCTGTCTGATCGTCTTAGTGGTGGCGGCCATCGGTTTTTTCAAGTCGGAACAAATCCGCCGTCCTATGCTCTTTATCTTGGTGATCGGGGCGGTGGCGCTGCCGGTCTTTTCTGTCACCCCGCTGTTCAAGGCGAGTTTGGAGGTGTTTCAAGAGCGCTGGAATGCGGCGGCCGAGGCCGAGGATGCGGGTGGCAGCGGCGTGCGTGGCATGACGCGACGGACCTATAATGATCTGACCGGTTTCATTGATGCGATGCCGGAGACTCCGCCAATCGGGGATGGACTGGGTGTAGGCACCAATGTGGGGGCGGTGCTCATGGGTAACCGGGCGAGCTTCCAACTGGCGGAGTCGGAGTGGCCGCGCACCGTGCAGGAATTCGGCCCCGTGTTGGGCATCTGCGTGATTCTCATGCGCGTGAGCCTGACCGTCTATGTCTTCTTCAATGCCTGGCGAGCATTCAGCCGGGACAACAACACCCTGGCGTGGCTGCTGTTCGCCGCCTGTGCCCCTCTGGTGTTTTATGGCCAGACCGGCCAGCCAACCGGGCTCGGTTTCATGGTCTTCGGCGCGGGACTGTGCCTCGCGGCCGCGCGCAACCCCACGCCGGTGTTTCAGGCCAATGCCGACCTGCAGTGGCTCTAGTGGCCAGAAACGTCGCCCCGCCGCTCCGTCTTCAACCTACGATTCCAGACCTCATAATTCATAGTTCCTCCTTCATAATTCCTCCGTCGCCCCGCCGCCCCTCCTTTCGTTCTCATGTCCGCCCGACTCCGCCGCCAGTTTCTGACCAAGGTCCTGATCTGCCTCGCTGCCTTCGGCCTCGTGGGGTGGGCGGACTATTTGCTGGGTGAAATCAACATCTCCCCGTTGTATTTCTTTTTGGTGGCTTATGCCGCCTGGCAATTTGACAGCCTGACCGCCGGGGCGATCGCGGCCCTCATGGCAGTCTTGGGTCGTTTCTTTGCCGATGATTTCAAAAAGCTGGAATATCCCATCGGCTGGCTGGTGTATGAAAATGGGGCCATGCGGTTCATCATTTTTTGGGCCACGGCCTACGCGATCCTCTCTTACCGGCGCACGCTGGAGGCACATCGCCGGCGGATCGAGTCCCTGCGCAAATTGCTCCCGATCTGCCACTGCTGTGGCAGTGTGCGCGGACCGGACGGACACTGGCTGCCCTTTGACCGGCTTTCGCGCTCGCCTTTCCCGCAGGTGGTGGAATGTCCCGCCTGTGCGGACAAGTCCGAAAAACCGTCGGCATGAGCGGCCACCTCCAGCTCTGCGGCCAGCGACCCGGGGCACCCCGGTTGCGGCCGGACGGGACACAGATTGCTTCATGAAACTGCGCATTTTACACGCCCTGCCCTCCGTCAACCCGGCCGAAGGCGGCCCGGTGGAGGGCGTGCGCCAGCTGACCAAGGTCAATCAGCGCTTCGGGCATAATGTGGAGATCGTCTGCCTGGACGCGCCGGACGCCCCGTGGCTGGCGAACGCCGGCGCCCGGGTCCATGCCCTCGGGCCGGGATATGGCAGGTATGGCTATGCGCCGCGCTATGTCCCGTGGCTCCGGGAAAATGCCCGGAACTACGACTGTGTGATCGTCAATGGCATCTGGCAGTATCATTGCTACGGCACCTGGCTCGCGTTAAAAAAATCCCGCGTGCCGTATTGCGTGTTTCCCCACGGCATGCTCGACCCCTGGTTCAAGCACCGCTATCCGCTGAAACACCTGAAAAAATGGCTCTACTGGCCCTGGGGCGTGTATCCGGTGCTGCGCGACGCGCGGGCGGTGTTTTTCACCTGCGAGGAGGAACAGCGGCTGGCGCGCGAGTCGTTCTGGCTCTATGACTGCGATGAGATTGCCCTGTGCTACGGGACCGAGGGCGTGCCGGATCCGGCGCGGGACTATCGTCCGGCGTTTTTCAAAAAACACGAAAGCCTGCGCGACCGCCGGCTGCTGCTGTTCCTCGGCCGCGTGCATCCCAAAAAGGGCCCGGACCTGCTGATCCGGGCGGTCGGGCAGCTGCGGCGGGCCGGCAAATGGGATCCGGCCCTGCGCGTGGTGATGGCCGGCCCGGCGGATGGCGATTACGCCGAGCATCTGCGCGCCCTGGCGCGGCGCGAGGGCATTGCCGACTGCGTGTATTGGACGGGGCTGGTGCTGGGGGACGAGAAGTGGGGGGCGTTTCAGGCCGCCGAGGCGTTTGTGCTTCCGTCGCACCAGGAAAATTTTGGCATCGCCGTGGTCGAGGCGCTCTCCGCCGGCACGCCCGTGCTCCTCTCGCGTCAGGTCAACATCTGGCCGGAAATTTCCGCCGATGGCGCAGGGCTGGACGGGGATGACACCGTGGCCGGCTGCCGCGCCCTGCTGGAGCGCTGGCTGGCCCTGTCGCCGGCCACCCGCCAGACCATGCGCCGGCAAGCGGTCGAGACCTTTCGCCAGCGCTACACGGCGGACACGGCCGCCCGTTCGCTGATTGCCCGGCTTTATCTGATGATCGCCCACCACTTCCATGCCCACCCGCGTTCGCCAGGATCGGTTTGACCCCCGGCGCGGGCTCGACCGCGGCCGCAGCCGCGCCGTCGAGGCGCTCTGGTATGCCTGCAAGGCCGTCTTTTTTCTCAGCGCCTGCCCCTGGCCATCGGCGCTGCGGGTGTGGCTGCTCCGGTGCTTTGGCGCGCAGGTGGGGCGGGGCGTGCGCCTCAAGCCGCGCATCAACATCCATCTGCCGTGGAAATTGTCCGTGGGCGACCATGCGTGGATCGGGGAGGAAGTTTTCATCCTCAACTTTGAGCCGGTCACGATTGGCGCCCACGCCTGCATTTCGCAGCGGGCCTTTCTCTGCACGGGCAACCACGACTTCCGCGATGTGACGATGCCGTATCGCAACCGCCCCATCGTGATCGGCGACGGCACGTGGATCGGCGCCCAGGTGCTGGTTGCACCCGGGGTGACGGTGGGCGACGAGGCGGTGGTGACCGCCGGCAGCGTGGTGACGCGCTCGTTGCCGCCCGCGATGGTCTGCACCGGCCATCCTTGCGTGCCCGTCGCGCCGCGCTGGCGCGATACCGCCGGCTGATGGCTTCCTGCTCAACCAGTCCGGCCTGAACTTTAAGCAGTTGCCAAGAACCCAGGAGTCAGTCCCGTAGGGGCGCAGTCTTGCTGCGCCCTTCTGTCTCCGACATTCAAATCCGGTCTTAATTCAGAAGCTCCGATTCCTAGCTTCCTGCTCAACTATTCCGACCAGAAGTTTAAGCAGGTTACCGAGGCCGCAAGGCCGACATCAGCCAACCAAGAATCATCCCCTCATTGTATTTTAGGAGGTTCCAACACCATGAAAACCAAGCAAAAATTCAAGACCTTGCTCCCGATGGTCCTGGCGGCGGGGCTCATCCTGGCGGTGGGCTTGCAATGGTTCGGCGGCCGGGCCGACCCCAATTATGTGCCGCCACCGCCGCTGGCGTCGTTGCTCCCCAAAACCGTCGCCGGCTGGGAGGTGTCGGATCAGCCGCTGGCCAGCAGCGAGGAGGAGCGCACGATGGTCTCGGAACTGCTGAATTACAACGACGCGGTCTTTCGCATCTACCGCCGTGGCCCGGACCAGTTCACTGTCTATGCCGCGCATTGGGATCCGGGCCGGATGTCACCGCGGCTGGTCGCCTCGCACACGCCCGATGTGTGTTGGGCGGGCAACGGCTGGGAGCGGCTGCGGGAGGTCGAAAAACAGCCGCTGGCGAACGGCGAATCCGAGGCGGCGCAGCTCGTCCGGCTGGAGGCGAAGGCCGGACTGCAGCCGGCGCAGTTCCGCGTTTTTCAGAACAAAGTCGGCATGCAGCATCTGGTGTTTTGGCATATCCATGGACGTGACGTGCTTAGCTATGATACCGAATATGCGCCGCCCTGGTGGGCGATGTTCACCGACCTCGCCAAGAACGGACTCGCGCAACGCAAGGAGCAATGGTTCATCCGCATCGGCTCCAACGTGCCATATCCGGGGCTCTGGGACGACCCTGGTTTCCAGCAGGTGCTCGCGCAACTGGCCAAAATGGGCCTGCAGAAACCGCCAGCACCGCCCGCGTCATGAGCGGCCTGTCCGGCCGGCCACTTCATTCCTAATTCCGCAGTCCATTTGACGACGGATGCCCCATCGGCGCACAAGTGACACAAATCGCACGGATCCAAAACTCCGCCCTCACGGCCTTCGCCTCTTTGCGCCTGACATCCGAACCTCTCCGCTCTGTCCTCCGTGCCCCCCGTGCCTCAGTGGTTCGATCAAATCCGCACTCCAAAATCCACAATCCGCCTTCCCCGCTCCGCGCTCTTTGCGACCTTCTTGTAAAATTATGAGGACCGCACGACTGGCAGTCCTCGCGCGGTGCCTTGTGCTCGGGCTCTGGTCCGGCGTTACCCATGCCGCCGTCAACGTGGACAGCGGGTTGCCGGCCGACGGTTTCGTGTCCGTCGTTGCGGCGGGCCTACGCGACGGGTGGTCCGGGGGCTGGGTGCGCCTGCGCGACATGAGCGGTTTGCCGGCCCCCTCGGCGGCCGATGACGCCCGTTTCCAAGGTCTCGCTGCGCTGCGGGCGCAGGGGATCAGGCCGCTGATCTTCCTCGCCCCCGGCACGGGTCTCTGGCTGCACGGGGTGCGCGAGACCGCCGGCCGGAGCGCGTATCCGCTGGACCTCGGCGAGGCCTACGTCCACGCCGAGCGGCTCGCCTACGATGCCTGGCCCAACGTGGCGGCGTGGGAAATCGGTAATGAGCCCGACCTGTTTTGGACCTCTGACAATGCCGCGACGTATGCGTCCTATCTGAAGGCGGTGGCGCTCGGTTTGCGGGCGGGCAGCCGTGCGGCCACGCTGGCCGCCCGTAGTGCGTCGCGCGATCCGCGAACCCGGTCGCCCGCGCCGGCGGAGCCGCTGATCCTGAATGGAGCGCTGGCGATGACGCCGGGTCCGTTTCTGGAGCAGCTGGCGGCGAACGATGTGCTCAGCCACCTCGACGGCTTCAACTGGCATTTTTACGGCTACCCGGAGGATTTCACGGCGCAGTACCGCCAGTTTGAGGAGGCCGTCACCACCCTGGCGGCCGCGCGGGTGAGACCCGCGGCCTGGGCCGGCCCGCCGGCGGTGAAGAAGACACTGCCCGTGTTTCTCACCGAATACGGTTACGGCGGCATGGACGGCGCGGCGGCGGAGACCAAGGCCGGCCGCGTGCGCCAATGGCGCTGGTTTCATGATGTGACGGAGCAGATGCAGACGCTCCGCATCGCCGGGCCGCTGGCGTTTTACCTGCCGCCCTATCTCGAAAACAGCCGCTCCGAGTTCGGCCTGACCATGAAACCGAACAACCTGCAATTTTCACCGGGGGATTTTGGGCTGGCGAAAACCGAGGCGTGGATGCGGCGCATCGGCACGAGGGTGGGCGACAACGCCGTCTCGCCCGCGCTCGCGTGGCTGGCGGGGCTGCCCTCGCCGGCGCGTTCGCGGGACTGGCCGGTGACGGTGGCGCCACCCTCACCGGTCGTGATTGATTTCGTGCCGACCGATGAGCTCGCCACCTACAAAAGCTGGCACGGCTATCTGATGAAAGCCGGCGGGGGCAGCCAACGGACGGGCGGCGGCGAGCTCCGGATTTACAATTTTTCCA
>JBAXLL010000139.1:0-5704 GCA_037134835.1 Verrucomicrobiota bacterium | reverse complement strand
GTCTTGCCCTCGTCGGAGCGGAGGAGCACGTAGTCGTTCAATACCAGGCCGCGCGCCGCTTCGCCGAGATCGAACTCACCCTCGGAGCAGAAACGCTGCAGCTCATACACCGTGAGCGGAATCTCGCGGTAGGCAGCCTCCTCGTCCTCGGCGGGAACCTTGTCATTGAGGTAGTCCTGCGCCTCGAGACCCATGGCGCGGGCCTTCAGGGCGACATTCACGTCCTTTGTGACCAAGATGGTCGGCGGTGGATAGGCCGACTTGACGTAAAGGGCAGCAGCAATGATGCGATTGTCCTTTTTCGCTAGGTCGGGCAACACCGCGCGCAGCCGGTGCAGCACCGGCGAATTGGCGAGCGCGGGGTCGGCCAGGAGCGGGTTGATGATGACCGAGAGCGTACCGCCATTTTCCAACCGCACCCCTTCGAGCATGGCACGCGAATCCGGCAGGAGTTCGGAAAGAATACGGTGCACCCAGCGGGCATTACGCCCGCGCTCGGTGGACTGCTCGCCCTTGATGGCATCGAGCTCCTCCAATACCTCGACAGGGATGATGAGATTGTTGTCGGCAAACTTGAAGATGCTCGTCGGATCGTGCAGGAGAACGTTGGTGTCCAATACGTAGGTTTTGACCTTCGCAGAGACCTTGAGCTTTGGCTTGGAGGCAACGGCCCCGCCGGAAATTTCCATCGGTGGTGTGTGGATAAGCTGGCATCAGCGTGGGAGTAATTTCCGTCCTGTCCAACGGAATTTGTTCAGGATAGGGAAATATCCGCCCGTTACGCTCACGTTACATTCGCCTCACGTCCCATCCATCTCTCAGGTCGGACCATCACCGTCGGCTCCCATCGCCGGCCGTCGCTTGGGCCGGGGAGCGGCCCAGAGGCGGAGCAGCAGCTCGGCGAGGTTGCGCAGCAAAAGCCGATTCGGCCCGCCGGGTCCGGCCAGCTCGAGAAACTCCGCCACCACACCCGCCCGCTCGCGGCAATAGCCCGCCAGCTCGGCCGCCACGGCTTCCGCCGCCGCATGGTCGTCGGTCGCACGCACGGCGAGGCGCGCAACTTTTTCCTGCCAGTGACGCCGCTCCTCGGGCCGGAGCACGATGTAGTCGTGGACCGTCTGCTCCATGCGGTTGAGGCTCATGCCCGCCACCGTGCTCCGGCCGCCGTGAAAAACAACCGCAAAACCCCGCGTCCACAGTGGCATTGCTTTTGCTGCTTCTTTCCTTCAACTTTCCAGCCCTATCACGCACCACCATGTCTAAATTCAAGGAACAAATCCCGGCTGTCATCGTTACCGTCCTCCTCATCGGAGGCTTGGTCGGCGGCTACGCCTACTACGTCAACGGCACCGTTATTCCCGAGCTTGAGGCCAAGCGAGAAAAAGCGCTCAAAGAGCAGAGTGAGCTGCATGCAAAGGAGATACAAAAGGCTGCGGACGAGAATCGCCGCCAGATCGAGGCCGTCAACAAGCTCTTGGGCGACGCTATCCAAAAGCGCGAGGCCGACATGTTCCGCACCCAGGATGAAGTCGCCAAGCTCAACACCGAGCGCATGGACGCCCTGGCCGATGCCATTGCCAAGAAGGTTCAGCCCTTCAACCCGCAGCCCAAGACGCCCGAAGAGGCCGAACGGGTCCAGAACGAGCAGGTGGACAAGGTTTCCTCTCGCCTGAATGAGAAGATCTCCCCGATCCTGACCGAGATGGCCAAGGACCAGCACCTAACCCGCGATTCCATCAGCGCCTACAGCCAGAAAATCTCGGAGCAGATCAGCGGCGTCCTCACCAGTGAGCTCTCGAAAAACACGCAACTGAACAACAATCTCCAAGGCACCCAGGCCATTGCCCGCGACTCACTCGCGCTCTCGCATGAGATGACTGCGCTCTACCTCAGTTCCTTCAAGGACCAGGGGGTCATCACCCGGCTCCTCAGCCTCCCGGCCAACATCATTAAGGACGCCTCCCAGATGAGCGTCATCAACAGCACCGAGCGGAAAAAGCGGGAAACCGAACTCGTTGACAAGATGAACGCCATCCAAAAGCGGCTCGATGATATGCAAGCGCAAAACCCGCAGAAGTAACCCTAACCCTACTCCCCACCCACCTTCCAAGCCACGCGCCCCGCGCGTGGCTTTTTTTGTGACCCTCATGAAACCCGCCGCACCCCTCGTCCTCTACACCTATGCGAATTGCGATACCTGCGGTCGGGCGGTGAAATGGCTCCGGACCCGTGGGGTCGCCTTTTTCGAAAAACCCATCCGCGAAACCCCACCCTCCCCCGCCGAACTGCACGCGATGTTACGCCATCAGGGTGGCGCACTGCGCCGGCTGTTCAATACTTCCGGCCGCGACTATCGCACCCTTGGCCTCGGAGAAAAACTCCCGGCCATGTCCGAAGCCGACGCCGTCGCCCTGCTCGCCACCAACGGCAACCTCGTCAAACGCCCCTTTGCCCTCGGCGCGAATTTCGGTCTGGTGGGCTTCGATGAGGCTGAGTGGGCGCGGGCGTTTGGCGATTGAGCTGCGTCTGCTTTCATCACGCTCGCAATATTTCGGCCGGGTCGTGAGGCTGGCGCGGCATGTCCGCTCCTGTCACCGACCCGCACGACGCTTACGCCGCGCTGCGCGCGCCCAATTTTCGCGACTACCTGCTCGGCAGCTTTCTCGGCACTCTTGGCCGGCAGGCGGTCACGGCGGCGGCGGCCTGGGAAATCTACCGCTGGACGAACTCCGCCACAGCGCTCGGGCTAGTCGGGCTGGCCAATGTCGTGCCCTTGCTCCTGTTCTCGCTACCGGCAGGCGCGCTGGCCGACCGCGTGGACCGGCTCCGTATCATCACGCGTTCACAGCTCGCGCTCGCCGTCCTCTCGGGGCTGCTCGCGCTGCTCTCGATCTTCCACGAGCGCATCCCGATCTGGGCACCGTTGCGCGCGGGCAACGCCGTGCTACGGCGCATCGCGGGAATTTTTGAGCACCACGTCGGGACGGAGGCGTTGCATTTCGATGAGCCGGCGCTGCCGCTGATGTTTCTGTTGCTGTTCGTGATGGCCGCCCTGCGCGTGCTGGCGTGGCCGGCCCGCTCTTCCATCATCCCGAGCCTGCTGCCACGCACGGCACTGAGCAATGCGATCACTTGGAACTCTAGCGCTTTTGAAATCGCCACCATCACCGGGCCGGCGGTAGCGGGCTTCGTCGTCGCCGGACTGGACTTTCAGGCCGTCTATCTGCTCGACGCGGTGCTGGGCCTCGTGTCCTGCCTGCTGCTGGGCCGCGTCACATGCCTCGCCGTCACCGAGCCTCCGGCAGCGCACCATCTCGGGCAGGACTGGCTGGTGGGGGCGCGGTTTATCTGGAACCGCAATGTCATCCTCGGAGCGAACACACTCGACCTCTTTGCCACGCTGCTGGGTGCCGCGACGGCGCTGCTGCCGGTGTTTGCCAAGGAGATTTTGCACACCGGGCCCATCGGGCTGGGCTGGCTGCAGGCCGCACCGAGCATCGGGGCGTTCAGCATGGCGTTCTGGCAGGCGCACCGCCCCCCGTTACGGCAGCCCGGCCGCACGATGCTCTGGGCGGTGGCGGGCTTCGGGGTCACGATCCTGGTCTTCGGCCTGTCCCATTGGTTCTGGGTCTCGTTTCTCGCGCTGCTGGCGGGCGGGGCGCTGGATAACATCAGCGTAGTCGTGCGCCAGTCGCTTATCCAGTTCCTCACCCCCGATGCGCTGCGCGGCCGGGTGACGGCGGTGAATCAGATTTTCATCGGCACGTCGAACGAGGCGGGTGCGTTGCGCGCCGGGCTGATGGGTGCGCTCGTCGGCCCGGTCAATGCCGTGCTGATCGGCGGCGCAGGGACCATCGCGGTTGTGTTGCTGGTGGCGCGCGGCGTGCCGGCGCTTCGGCGCGTGCCCGCGCTGCATACGCTGCGGCCGGAGTGAGCGGAACGATGCGAGCGGGCCTGCTCAATCCTTGAACGTGCTCGTCTGCGCTAGACGATAGGTGCCTTGCAGCCGCAGGTCGCGTGAGGAGGCGCCGACGATGATCTGGAAGTCGCCCGCCTCGGCGACCCAGCCCATCTTCCGGGGGGCGGGATCGAAGTACGCGAAGGATGTACGGTTGAGCGGTACCGTGACGGTTTTCTTTTCGCCGGGCCTGAGGGCGACCTTGTCGAAGCCTTTGAGTTCCTTCTCCGGCCGCTCCAACGCCGACTTGGCTTGGTGTACATAGACTTGCGCGACCTCGCTGCCCTCGCGCGTACCGGTGTTGGTGATGTCGAACTCGACGTTGACGACCGCGTCTTTGGGCGAGGTGCCACCAGCCGCGGGCACCAGGCGGAAGTTGGAATACTCAAATTTCGTGTAGCTCAGCCCATGGCCAAAAGGAAACAGCGGCTCGATATGCTTCGTGTCATACCACCGGTAGCCGACGAGCAGCTTTTCCGAGTAATTCTGGATGGTGGAGGGGATGAGGCCGTTGCCTCCGCCACGTCCACCACGCCCACCGCCCGCGCCACGTGATGGAGCCGCAGGATTGGGAGTGCCGGGATAAGCGTCCACCCCGCCGTTAGCAGTCGGTGTGTCCTCAAGCTTTTTCGCAAAAGTGTTCGGTAGCTTCCCCGACGGGCTCACGTCGCCGAAGAGGACGCGCGCCAAGGCGTTGCCGCCCTCAATGCCGCCATACCAAGCATAGACCAAAGCATTCGCCTGCTCCACCCAAGGCATCTCCAGCGCGCCGCCGCCGTTAAGAACGACGACGGTCTTGGGGTTCGCAGCCAGCACGGACACCAGCAGCGCGTCCTGGTTGAACGGCAGCTTCAGGTCGGCCCGGTCGCCGCCCTCAGCGTCACCGGCCTCGTGCGTGAGTCCACCGACATAGATGACGAGGTCGGCGGCCTTGGCGGCGGCGACGGCCTCGGCGGTGAGCTCGGCGGCGGTCGGCGTGATGTCGGGACCGAGCAACGGGACGAGCTGCATGCGCTGGGCGAAGTTCAAGTTCGCGGCCAGCTCTGTCGTCAGCCGGCCACGGGCATCGGTGACTCCGGCCTGGGCGGTGGTCACCGTGGCGTTTGATTGTGCTATCTCCGCGAGCAGCGGAGCGATCTGGGCCGACTGCGCATCGGAGAGTATGAGCGCGGTCTTGAGGGTTTCGATGGTCAGCAACCCAGCGGGGCCGCCGGCCGGTGCAAACGCCCCCACGCCCGGACCGCCGCCACGCCGACCACCACCGCTGGCATTAGCCGCGATGTAGCCACGCGCATAGACGACCTTTAAGCCCGCGCCGGCGCGGGCCTTGATGCCTTCAAGAGTGGTGATCTCGTAGGGCGACTTGATTGTGGCCGAACCGCCGCCGATGGAAAACTTGGTCTGCGCGTTGTCCCCGATGACGGCAATGGACTTGATCTTCGTGGCATCAAGTGGGAGCAGACCGCCACTGTTTTTCAGCAATACGATCGACTCCTCGGCGACGTGGCGCGCGATTTCTTGGTGCGCCTTGGTGCTGAGCGGGTGGTCGGCGTCAATCGGCAGTGGCGTACGCCTAGCCGGTGTGTCGAGCATCCCGATTTGGACCATCGTGTAGAGGATGTGCGTCACCTTCTCGTCGAGCGTGCCCAGCGGGTAGGTGCCGTCACGGAGGCCGGCGAGGTAGGCGTCACCGAGGTAATTTTGCGCGCCGTTCGGTCCCCGGCCTGGCATCTCGATGTCCATGCC
>JBAXLL010000138.1:0-5711 GCA_037134835.1 Verrucomicrobiota bacterium | reverse complement strand
CGTCACCGCACAGGACGCCCTCGGTTGGTTTGCCGCCTGTGGCTATAGTTTTTTTTGAAACGCTCTAGAACCACCGCCGCCCGGCCCCGCCGACACCCCTCCCTTGACCCCAGTGTCCCAAACCTATTCCAAACGTGTCCCAAACCTCCCGACGGCTTACGTCGGCTCGGCAGGGACGCCTCGCCCTACCTGCCACTCAAGGTCCATTCCATATCAGACGTTGGTATTATACGTCAGTTATGGCGTTGGCTCAGGATTAAAAGTCCTAGTCGCGTAAAACCTCATTCCCTATCACCTCTTCCGCACGGCCTCCGGTATCCACAGCGAGCGGATGACGTAGAGCAGCGTCCCTATGCAGATCCCGGAGTCGGCGATGTTGAACGTGGGGTAGGTATAACTGCCAAAATGGAGGTCTAAAAAATCCGTCACGTGTCCGCGGACCAAGCGATCGAGAAGGTTTCCCGCGATGCCGCCGCAGAGCAGGCCGAAGGCGAACTGCGTGGTGCGGTCGCGCAGACCAAGCGCCTGTCGCCAGCAATAAATCGCCACGAGCGTGCCGGCTGCCAGTCCGGTTAGCATCCCGCCCTGGCCGGCAAACATGCTCCAAGCCGCGCCGGTGTTACCGACGTGGATGAGGTAGAAAAAACCCGGGACAAGCTCAATGTCTTGGCCAAGATCGTGCGAGTGCCATGGATTAAATGGCACATGCTGGGCGATCCAAAATTTGGTGGCCTGATCTAGCGCCAAAGTGGCGGCAGCCAGTAGTAGGAGTAGACGGTAGGCGAGCAGCCGTTCCGTCATGGACAGTGGAGGACAACCGCCAGTGGATGGAGCCGCCGGATCAGGCGAGGGTGATACTGGGTCGGCGGACATACAGGTATGGCCGGATGGCCGCAACACCCAGATGGCGCTCATTCGCCACTGTCATCGCCACCAGCCATCGAGCCGCCGCTGTCGTCGCCGAGTTCACTGCCCAAACCGGCCTGACTGCGGGTACGAAGACGGTTGCGTTCTATTTGCTTGAGCGCATCAGCGGAATAGCGAGTGAACGGCACCGCGAGCAGCCGATCCTTGGCGATGGGTTTGCCGGTCGTCTCGCAGACCCCGTAGGTGCCAGCCTTGATGCGCTGGATGGCGGCCTCGACCTCCGAAAGCGCGTCCTGCTCGTTGGCGACCATGCTCAGGGCGAAGTCGCGGTCAAAGGTGTCAGTGCCGGCGTCGGCCATGTGCTGACCATAACTCGACAGGTCACCGGCGTCATCCTTGGAAGAGCGTTTCAACGTGTCCTCCGTGTGCTGATCAATCTGCCCGGTCAGATGGGAACGAAGGTCGAGCAGCAGTCGGTAATAGCGGCGAAATTTATCTGGTATAGACACATCCTCGTCGGGCGCGGGCGCGGAGGACCTTTTCGGATTGAACCCCAAGATGTCAGCCAAGGAGGCGGCCTTGACGTGCTTGGGCGGCACAGCCCGCGGGAGCAATTTCGCGTCGGAGAGCGGCTTCCCTCCCTTGACCACCGCCTTGCCAACGGTGGGTTTCACCACGACTTCCGCCTTGACGGCGGCTTTGGCGACAGTACGCGCCTCATCGAATGAAAAGGCAACATGCGCCGAAGATTTACCTCGGCTCTGGGCGAGGATACGGCTGCGCAGGCTGGCTCGCGAGGAGATTTCTTTGGCGGGGGGGGCAGCGAGCTTCGGTGCGACCACTGGCGGCAGGGCCTTATTGTCGGCCACGTTGGACTTGGCCGACTTGGTGGCGGTTTTGGGCGCAGGTTTGGCGGATTTTTTAGAAATGGGTTTCACAGATTTTTTTGAAAAGGGTTTGGCCTTGGACGCGGACTTCTTATTCGACGGCTTTTTCGAGACTGACTTTGGGGATTTTTTGGACATGGGGGATTGGGTTGAAATTAGGCAATCAGCGCCTCGGCGCAACGTGAACAAACCAGATGCTCTGCCGCGGTCACAAGCTCAGGCACCCAGCGCCAGCAGCGCGGGCAGCGCGCGTGGCCGGCTTCCTGACCGGTCTTGATTTCAAAACCTACCGGCCCAACCCCCAAGTTATCATTACTGGGTGAATCGTGAGACACCGGCAGGGACTGATTGATCGTTTGTGACGGCTGCACCTTGACTTCCGAAATTAGCAAAATCTCGGCCAAGGCGGACATGGAATATTTCCCTCCTTCAGATGCCGGGCGCAAAAGTCTGCCTATAGGCTGCGTGGCCGGACAGCGGATCGTCACCACTGCATCCAATGATTTTCCGATATTCCCAGACTTGCGGAGAGGCTCAAGCGCTTCGTTGAGGGCCGAACGCAGCCTGAGGAGGGTGGCAAATTCACCGTGCAAGGTCTCGTCCGTCCACTCGGCGGGCGCAATGGGCCAGTCCTGTAGCAGCACGGAATCCGGGGCGAACTCGGCCCTGGTGCTAGCGAACGACCACGCCTCGTCGCTGGTAAACGTCAGGATGGGCGCGAGAATTTTCACCAACGCATCGAAGATGTGGTAGATCGCAGTCTGCGCGGAGCGTCGAAGCCGTGAATTTGCGGCCAAGGTATAAAGGCGGTCCTTGAGAATGTCGTGATAGGTCGCCGAGAGCGTGACGGAACAAAATTGGTTGCAAAGCTGGTAGACGCGATGGAACTCGCACGCGTCATAGGCCGCCGTGCAGTCACGGATGAGCATGGCGGTTTGGTGCAGCGCCCACCGGTCGAGCGCGTCCATCTGACTGAGGGCAACGGCGTTCTCCGCTAGGGTAAAATCGCAGAGCGTGGAGAGCTGGTAGCGCAGAGTGTTGCGCAGCAGGCGGTAGGCCTCGCCGACCACGTTGAGGATGCTGCCGGGATTTTTCAGATCCTTGTCGAGGTCGGAGACGCGGATGTCCTCGCGGAAATCTTGCGAGGCGATCCAGAGGCGGATCACGTCCGCCCCATACTGGGCGACATAATTGTCGGATGTGGGTGGCTTTTCGTATTGGCCGGATTTCGAGATTTTTTTGCCGTCCTTGCCGACGATAAAGCCGTGGGTCAGGACCGACCGGTAGGGCGCGGACTTGAAGGCGATGACGCTCGTCCAAAGTGACGACTGAAACCAACCCCGGTGCTGGTCGCTGCCTTCAAGGTAAAGATCCGCCGGCCAGTGGGTGCCACCCTGCCCGTGTTTGAGCACGGACGCGTGCGACGAACCGGAATCAATCCACACATCGAGTGTGTCGCGACCTCCAGTAAGTGCGGCCGGTGCGGGCCAATCAGCAGGGAGTGGTACGCCGTCGAGAATTTCGACGGGCGTGGCGTCGAACCAGAAATTGCTGCCCCGCACGGCAATTTTGTCTGCCACAGCGCGAATGACGCCAGCGTCAAGATACGCGGCCTTCTTTTCGTCGTAAAACGCGATGATTGGCACCCCCCAAGCCCGTTGGCGGCTGATGCACCAGTCGGGCCGTGACTCGACCGCGCTCCGGATGCGGCCCTCGCCAGACGCCGGAATCCAGCCTTGGTTGGCGGCGATTTTATCAATCTCCGCGAGTGCGGCGATACGGGTTTGCCCTTTGTCGAGTGAGACAAACCATTGGTCTACGGCACGGAAAATGATCGGGGTCTTCGAACGCCAGCAGTGCGGGTAGCTGTGCGTGAGATTTTGCTTGGCCAGCAGCGCGCCGGCTGCGGCCAGTTTTTTCAGGACAACGATATTGGCCGCAGAAGTTTTTTTGGCCGCGAGATTTTCCACACTTTCGAGGCAGGAGCAACCCACCAGATCAGCGGGGATTTGGCCGTCATCCAGATAGCGACCGTCGCCCCCGACAGGACAGTAAATGGGCAGTTTGTATTTTAGGCCCGTGAGATAGTCTTCTGCGCCATGCCCGGGGGCGGTATGCACACAGCCCGTGCCGCTGTCGGTGGTAACATAGTCGGCGAGCACCACGGGGGAGGCGCGGTCAATAAAAGGGTGACGGGGAGCAAGTTTTTCCAGCCTAGCACCCGGCAACATCAGGCAAACCGAAGGCTGCACCTCAAGTTTGGCCGCCGCTGTCACGGAACCGAGCAGCGCGTGCGCGACGATGATGCGTTCGGCCCCGAGGTCAGCGACGACGTAGTCCACCTCCGGATGAAGTGCGATGGCGAGGTTGGCAGGGATCGTCCATGGCGTCGTTGTCCAGATGACAACGAAAAGCGGCTTGTCGGCGGGCAGGCCAAATTTCCGTGCTTCTTCCGCCAGCACAGCAAATTTCACCCAAATGGACGGTGAGATATGATCCCGGTATTCGATCTCGGCCTCGGCGAGCGCCGTCTCGAACGGGATGCTCCAATAGACCGGCTTTTTACTGCGATAAACCAGACCCTGCTCGACGAAAGCGGCAAAGGTCCGGAGGATGTCGGCCTCGAAGGCCGGGGCTTTCGTTTTGTATTCGTTTTTCCAGTCGGCGAGGACACCGAGACGCTTGAACTGCGTGGTCTGCGTGGCGATCCATTTTTCCGAAAACGCATCGCAGCGCGCGCGCAACCCGGCGGTCGTAAGCGTGAGATTCTCCTCGCGGATCTCGCGGGAGACCTTTTGCTCGATGGGCAGGCCGTGACAGTCCCAGCCGGGGACGTAGGGCGTGCGAAAGCCGCGCATGGACTTGTAGCGGTTGATCACGTCCTTGAGCACCTTGTTGAGCGCAGTGCCGATGTGAACGTCGCCGTTGGTGAAGGGCGGCCCATCGTGCAGGACGAAGACCGGCGCTGCGGCGTGTTTTTTCTGCAACGCGGCATACAAACCAAACTGCTCCCAGTGGGCCACCCGCGCAGGCTCACGCTGGACAAGATTGGCCCGCATGGGAAAATCTGTCCTCGGCAGCTGCAAGGTGTCTTTAAGGTCTTGGGCCATACGACGAAAAGCGGGCGAAGCTACGTCGCCACTCGGGGTAGTCAAGGGAAGACGCGGCACCCATCGCAGCGCGTGACACTGAAACTGGGGTGGTATTTTTTCATGACGACCGACACATCTCCTGTGGCGCATCGAAAATGGCCACCATTGCCTTCACGCTTGACGCAGATGTACAGACCCGCTCTTTTAACCCCTCACTTACGCCCTCATCGTCTATCGGTTAGGACAGGGGATTCTCAATCCTCAAAGCGGGGTTCAACTCCCCGTGGGGGCACCAGTTACAGAGGTATTACTAAAACAGGGGACGGAAAGGGGACAGTTTCGCATCCATGTGCCCTGTCCAAGCCCACACCGCGGTCCCAGCAAGTCGCCCGCTCGCGCAACACGCCCGGCCCTCGCCAAAGCCAATTCGCCACGCGCCCCTCTGGGCGCTCGACGTAACACGCAACACGCCCGGCTCGCCCGACCCGTAACTCGCCCGCTCCCGGTGGCACGGCCCTGGCCGCCAGTGCGCAGACGCAACGGCGTCCAGTCCCGCGCCACCGTCCGCTCGCCCGAAGGCCCGTCCGGGCCGGTCTTGCACACGGCCACTATCGGACGGAACTGAGGGCGAGGCGGAAGCCAGCATAGCCGTGGTAGTCCGGCGAGACAGGGCCGCGGAACGCGGAGCGCGCATTCCACGCCACGTTGGCCCAATCGCTACCACGAGTGACGCGGAAGGAGCCCCAAGCTGGCCCATGCGCCGGCCCATTGGGATCCGTCACGCGACCGTCGGGATAAGCATCATACCAATCCCGGCACCATTGCGAGTTGTTGGGTATTTGTGAACGCAAAATCACGGTCAAAA
>JBAXLL010000137.1:0-5717 GCA_037134835.1 Verrucomicrobiota bacterium | reverse complement strand
CGGCTATACCGCGCCGTTTGTTGTTGGCTGCGACATCTATCGGCCTGCCGCCATTGACCAGCTCGAGATTCTGGCCAAACAGGAGGGGCTCGGTTTCTACTCCGACCGCGTCTCGCGGGATGTGCCTGCCATCGGCGAAGCCGGCCTCGCGGCGGCGAAGACGGCGAACGCCGATGCCATCATTTTTGACACCGCCGGCCGCCTGCAAATTGACAACGATCTCATCGCCGAGGTAAAGAATCTCCGCGCCCGTGTTCAGCCCGACGAGGTATTGCTGGTGGCCGATGGCGCGCTCGGCCAGGAGGCGGTCAACGTTGCCAAGGTATTTCATGACGCGCTTACGCTCACCGGCCTTATCCTCACAAAGCTCGACGGCGATGCCCGCGGCGGTGCGGCGCTCTCGATCAAGAGCATCACGGGCGTGCCGATCAAATTCGTCGGCACCGGGGAAAAAACGGGCGACTTTGACACATTTTATCCCGACCGCCTGGCCTCACGTATCCTCGGTATGGGAGATGTCGTTTCCCTCGTCGAGAAGGCGCAGGAGAACATCGACCAGAAGGAGGCTGAACGCATGGCGGAGAAAATGCGCAAGGCCGACTTCAACCTGGAGGACTTTCTCGCGCAGATGCAGCAGGTAAAAAAAATGGGTTCAATGCAGAGTATCATGGGCATGATGCCCGGCATGAGCGGCCTGCAGGTGCCCGACGGTGCGGAAGCGCAGATGGCGCGCACGGAGGCGATCATTTACTCGATGACGCCGCAGGAGCGCCGCAAACCCGACCTCCTCAATGGCAGCCGACGCAAGCGGATCGCCGACGGCTCTGGCACCAAGATTGCCGAGGTCAACCAGTTGATGAAGCAGTTCGGCCAGATGCAGCAGATGATGAAAATGCTGAAAGGCGGCCCCAATGGCAGTGGCATGAAAAAGATGATGCGCCAGATGGAAGCCATGAAGGGGCGGGGTGGGTTCCCGGGGATGTGACACTCGTAGTAATTCGATTAAATATCCTCAAGTCAGCCAATGCCTCTCCTTGCACGTCTGACCCCAACGGAACTCCGCCGCGCCGAGGCGCACCTCGCCAGTGCGGACTCTGTCATGGCGCAGTTGATCGCGCGCCACGGGCCGTGCCGGCTGGGTGCGCGTAAAGCGGCTTCGCCGTTCGAGACGCTGGTCGGTTCGATCATCAGCCAGCAGTTGTCCACCAAGGCAGCAGCCACCATCAAGGGCCGCGTGGCCGCGCTGGTGGGAACGCCGTTCCAGCCGGCCTCCTTCCTCGCCACGCGCGCGGGGGAGCTGCGGGCCGCCGGTCTGTCGGGTGCGAAGGCCCGTTACATCCGCGAACTGGCCGAAAAGGTGGCGGCGGGCGCTTTCTCGTTTGAGACCGTGGCAGAGCTCGACGACGAGGCCGCGATCGCCGCGCTGACGGAGCTGTCCGGCATCGGCCGCTGGACGGCGGAGATGTTTCTCCTCTTCCACCACCGGCGCGCGGACGTGCTCGCGCTCGGCGACGGCGGCCTGCAACGCGCCGCTCATTTGCTTTACGCGCGCGGCCGAAAAAGGCGCAACCTGCTCGCGCGCGTCGGCGAGCCGTGGCGGCCGTATCGCTCGGTTGCGTCGTGGTACCTCTGGCGTTCCCTCCACAACGACGCCGATTGACGGCGCGCACGTTTGCTCATTTCCTTTCCCTGCCCCCGTCAAGCCGGCCTCTGCCACTCAACCAAACGTTTTCCCATGACATACTTTTCCAACAGCTTTCCTACCCCTGCTGGCGATTTTTCCGTCGTCGTCAACGAGGCCGGTGCCGTCGTCGCCGCGGTCTTTGGCGACCAAGCCGCTTTACCGGTGCTTCCCGCGCATTTTGAGTTGAGGAGCGACGGCGAAAAAACCGCCGAGGCGCGTGCGCAACTGCTCGCCTATTTCGCGGGCGAGCGGAACGAATTCGACCTGTCGCTGGCTCCGGAGGGGACACCCTTCCAACACCGCGTGTGGGCGGCCTTGCGCGAGATTCCGTTTGGCGAGACGCGCAGCTATGGCGACCTCGCGGAGCTGCTCGGCAGCTCGCCCCGTGCGGTCGGTCGGGCGAACGCGACCAATCCGATTTGCGTGTTCGTGCCCTGCCATCGCGTCAACGGAGCGGACGGATCGCTCACCGGCTACGCTGGCGGCTTGGACCAAAAGCGTTGGCTGCTGGAGCACGAGGGCGTGCTGGCCGCGTGCCTGCTGTAGGGTGACCCCGCCTTAGCCTGTCCGCATGTAAAGCAAGGCGGGGTTCAGCTACCCCGCCCTAAAAGCGGCTTTCGTGCAGGAGCATCGCGAATCGTTTCAGCTTCGCGCCGTCCTTGATGCCGGGGGCGGACTCGACGCCGCTGTTTATGTCCACGAATTTTGCACCACTCGTCCGGAGCGCCGCGCCGATATTTTCGGGATTCAGGCCGCCGGAGAGGATCCACGTCCGCGCTGGATGTGCCTGCTGGTGGCGGGCAAATTTCACCCAGTCGCCTATCCGGCCCGTGCCGCCGAATTTGTCGGCCTGAAACGTGTCGAGCAGGAAGGTGTCGGCGAGCGACAGCAGCTCAGACGTGAGGTCCTCGTCGGGTGGCAACTTGGGCGCGAGCCAGAGTTTGTCCGGCCCGACGGTTTCGGCCCACGCCGCCACCGTTGCAGGTGGTGTGTATGTCGGGAAATGTATCTGAAAAGAATCAATGCCCGCCCCGGTCCAGGCGCGTAACTCCTCCGTGGTGGGCGAAACGCCCACGGCGACTTTCTTGCCCGCTGGCAGCTTGGGCTGCATGGCGCGGAACTGGGCGAGGGTAATCGCGCGCGGTGACTTCGGATAAAAGTTGAAACCAAGGTAGTCGGCACCGCAGCGGTCGGCCAGCTCCGCATCACCGGGCGAAGTGAGGCCGCAGACTTTAATTCGTATGCCAGCGATCATATTATTGAACCACAGAGGCACAGAGGACACAGAGTTTCAAACCGAGATTGTCTCCGTGCGCTCCGTGCCTCTGTGGTTCAAAATGAATTCACGGACTGAATGACGTGCTCGACCTGTGCATCGGTCAGTTCAGGGAAGATCGGCAGGCTCAGGCACGTGGCGCAGGCCTTTTCCGCGACGGGCAGCGAGCCCTCGGGCTGGCCGAGGTGCGCGAAACACGCCTGCCGGTGCAACGGCACGGGATAGATGAGATCGGTGCCGATCTCGTGTTGGGCGAGATGCTCGCGCAGTGCGTCCCGGCGCGGGTGCCGGAGCGTGAACTGGTGCCACACGCTCGCGCCGTAGTCGCGCGTTGCGGGCAGGATCACCTCGGCGAGACGGATGCCAGTCAGATAACGCATGGCGATGGCCTGCCGGCGGGCGGTCCACGCGGCGAGGTGCGGCAGCTTGACGTTGAGCAGCGCGCCCTGAAAGCCGTCCATGCGGAAGTTGAAGCCCACTTCGTCGTGGAAGTAGCGCCGGCCCGAGCCATGGTTGCGGAGGAGCTTGGCGCGGTCGAAGAGGGCGTCGCGCCGCGAGACGAGCGCACCGCCCTCGCCGCAGCCACCGAGATTTTTTGTCGGATAAAAGCTGAACGTGCCCACGTCGCCGATGCTGCCGACCGGCGTGCCGCGGTAGCGGGCGCCCACCGCTTGGGCACAGTCCTCGACCACGAAGAGCCGGTGTTTTGTTGCGATGGCCATGATCTCGTCCATTCGCGCTGGCTGACCGAAGAGGTGGACGACGACGATGCCCCTGGTCTTCGCCGTAATGGCGGCTTCAACCTTTGCGGGATCGAGGTTGAGCGTGCCGGCTTCGATGTCCACGAAGCGAGGCGTGGCGCCGGCGTAGCACATGCCCCACGCCGAGGAGATGAACGTGAACGTCGGCACGATGACCTCGTCGCCCGGCCCGAAACCACCGAGGACCGATGCGAGGTGGAGCGGCGAGGTGCCGCTGTTGAGGCCGAGCGCGCGCGAGTGGCCGAGCGCGGTGGCGAAGGCCTTCTCAAAGTCCTCCACGTCCTTGCCGAGACAGAAGCGGTTGGCGTCGTAGGTCGCCGCGAGCGCGGCCAGCGCCTCCGTGCGGAGCGCGCGGTGTTGGAGCGAGAGGTCGAGAAAGGGGACTTTCATTGGCACCCGCTAATCTTCGCCAAACTCGGCGGATTGGAAGCCGGAAGAATCGGGCAGGAAGACTTTACATCCTGATCGCCGGCCCCAGGCCCTGCGCGGCAGACACGGCAGAAAGTCCCAGCAAGGCGGTTTCGATCATCAGAAACAAAAGCAGACAGGATAGAAAGTTGTAAGCCGTGGGGCCCTTCCCCCGGAAAAGAATCCAGATGGCCGCAAAACCTGCCGACAGAGCTACAGCTTGGAATCCGCAGCCGAAGGACAAAACCAAGCGCTGAAACTGGGAAGCATCCCAGTGAAGAATGGCGAATAAATCCTTCAGGCGAGGAATTAACAGGCAGTTCAAAACTCCGAGAAAGACAATGGGCGCGGCCAGGGACAAGCGCATCAGGAAGGGCAGCAAGATATGGCGCGAAGGGAGCATCTCGCGCAGCCGGTTGACAGATTTTTGGGCTGGCATCGGCTGGCTCATGCGTTGATGACGCTGGCAGAGGGAAAGCGTTTCACGTTGCACCGCGTTCAACGCCAACGGGCGTCCGCTACAGCCAGCTTCCGGTCAGCTTTTTCATCAGACGGAAGAAACGGAGGGCGTCGCGGACGGGGCTGATCTTGCTCTGTTCCTCGCCGTAGATGGTGCTGACGGGGACGCTGGCGATGGGGCAGCCGGCCCGGGCGGCCCGCACCAGCATCTCGGTTTCAAAGTCGAAATGGTCGCTTTCGCCGAGCACGGCTTCGATACGGTCGTGGGCGACGAGGCGGAAGCCGCACTGGGTGTCCGGAATGGGCGTGCCGCAGGCGCGGCTGATGCGCCATGACATGAAGCGGTTCACGCATTTGCGGACGAACGGCATGGTGCGGGCGTCGCCGAAGCGGTTGCCGACGACGAGGCCCGCGCCACCCTCGGCCGCCGCGACGAAACGGGGGATCTCGGCGGCGTTGTGCTGGCCGTCGCCGTCGAGCAGGATGATAAAACGTGTACCGTGTGCCGCCAGCGAGCGGAGACCGGTTTTGATGGCAGCACCCTTGCCTTGGTTGACCGCATGGCGGATCAGTTTGGCACCGGCGGCCTCGGCCAGCGCGGCGGTGTCGTCCGGCGAACCGTCGTCCACGACCCAGACCTCATCCACGTGGGGAAGCGTCGCACGCACCACCTCGGCGATATGGCGGGCTTCGCGGTAGGCGGGGATGAGCGCGGCGACGCGGGGTGCGGCGGTGGGAGGCGGGGAGGCGGACGCAGGAGGCGGATTGGTCATTGGGGCGCGGCGGCGAAACGCTGGCGCGGGCAGGGAACCTTTGTCGCAGCAGGGTGGCGGGGTTGGCAACCCCGAACACGGCGGGTTGTGGTTTCGTTTGACGGCGGCGGGCGGACTGCGTTGCTCTCTCCCATGACCGAATTTCCTCCGGAGGGACTGTCGCCCGCCAGCCGGGTGACGGTGCTCGCCCCGCATCCCGATGACGAGGCCCTCGGTACGGGCGGCCTGATCCAGCAGGCGCTGGCTCGGGGCGCGGCGGTGCGGGTCGTGCTGCTGACCGACGGCGCACCGAACAATCCCGCCGCGGCCGAGACTGCCGCCGGCCAGCTCAAAGGCCTGGGCGTGACGATCTACAC
>JBAXLL010000136.1:0-5736 GCA_037134835.1 Verrucomicrobiota bacterium | reverse complement strand
CCGCCTTTGCCTTTGCCACCGCCTTCATGAGCCTCATGGACATCCCGGAGACGGAGCGTGTGCTGGCCGAGGCCTGGCGCGTGCTCCGGCCGGGAGGATTTTTTCAGTTTTCCATTTTGCACCCCTGCTTCCATCCGCCGCACCGGCGCAACTGCCGGGACGAGGACAATGTCATCCATGCCATCGAGGTGGGGGACTACTTCGTGGATCCGGAGGGCCGGGTGGATGAATGGATTTTCGGCACCGCGCCCGAATCGCTGCGCCGTGGCCTGCCGATGTTCAAAGCGCCGCGTTTTCACCGTCCCGTCAGCGGGTGGCTCAACCTTCTCCTCGACACCGGATTCACCCTGGAGCGCTTCGCCGAGCCCTGTCCGTCGGCGGAAACCGTCGCCGCGCATCCCTCGCTGCAAGACGCGCAGGTGACCGCCTTTTTCCTGCACATCCGCGTACGGAAGCATTGAAGCGGGAACTGATATTTTGCCCCCGGGTTTGAGACCGCGTTCTCGGACCGCAGTCCAGGGAGATTGCCTCCGCCTCTGTGCCCTCCGTGTCTCCGTGGTTCAACCCAAGATAGTGTCATTCAAAGCTTGGAACGCCGGCGAGCGCCCGCACCGCCTCTATTTCAGCCCCGCGCAGAACCGGGCGAGCCGCGTGACGCCTTTCTGGATGATGGCATCGCTGGTCGCGTAGCTGAGCCGCAGGTAGCCTTCGGCCCCGAACGCACTGCCATGTACGGCGGCGACCTTTTCGGTGTCGAGCAGGCGCGTGCAAAATTCCTCGGACTTGAGACCAAAGCTCGAAATGTTCGGAAAGAGATAAAACGCCCCCTGCGCGAGCTGGCAGGTGATGCCGGGGATTTTGTTGAGCTCGGCATGGAGGAACTTCCGACGGCGGTCAAAGGCCACGAGCATTTCCTTGAGCGAGGCGGCGGTCTTTTCCTTTTCCTTGAGCGCGGCGAGCGCGCCGAACTGGGCGAAGGTGGTCGCATTGGACGACATCTGGCTTTGCAGTTCCGCGATGGCCTTGGCGATCGGCGCGGGGGCGACGGTCGTGCCGAGCCGCCAGCCGGTCATGGCGTAGGTCTTGGAGAAACCGGAAACGATGATCGTGCGGGCCTCAGCCTCCTTGCTGAAGGTCGCGGGGGAGGAGAACGCGAGGCCGTCATAGATGAGGTGCTCGTAAATCTCGTCGGACATCAGGTAGAGGTTGTGCTTCAGCGCGACGGCGACGAGGGCCTCCAGCTCGGCGCGGGTGTACACGGCGCCGGTGGGATTGGAGGGCGAGTTGAGGATGACGAGCCGGGTTTTGGGCGTGATGGCGGCCTCCAGTTGCGCGGGGGTGAGGCGGAAGCCGGTGGTGTCGTCGGCGAGCACAAAGCGCGGCACGGCGCCGGCGAGCTTCACCATCTCGGGGTAGCTCACCCAATACGGCGCGGGGATGATGACCTCGTCGCCGGGTGAGCAGGTGGCGAGAATGGCGAGGTAGCAGGAAAACTTGCCGCCGGGGGAGACGATGACCTGCGACGGGGCGACCTTCAGGCCGTAGTCGGCGCCATACTTCTCGGCGATGGCGGCGCGGAGCGGCTCTATGCCCGGGGTGGGGGCGTATTTGGTCTTGCCGCCCATGAGCGCGGCGACACAGGCCTCTTTGATATGCAGGGGCGTGTCAAAGTCGGGCTCACCAGCGGCGAAGCCGCAGACATCCTCGCCGGCGGCGGCGAGGGCCTTGGCCTTGGCATCAACGGCGAGCGTTGGCGAAGGTGAGATGTGACGGGCCCAAGTGGAGAGGGAGGCGGGAGCTTGGCTCATGGAGGGACGGCGAGGAAAAGGCGGAAACAGAAAAACTGAAAGCGGAATTTTAAAAACGCAGCCTCGGAGCGCAGTGGTTTGTCAAGGAACACACTGAGAGTTCTTTCCGACGTCACGGAGGGATCGTTCTTGGGTCTCGGTGTTTCCTACGTCGTCAGGCAACAGAATGCCGGAGCGCGATATTGCTAAAAAGGGGTGCTATGCAGTGTCTGGGCTAGGCATTGTGACATATTTGCGCGCTGAAAATTGGTAGTTGCCCCGGTCGGTGCGCGATCTATTTTCGCACTTTTCGCGCGCATGCAAGGCCACGGCCCGAAACGCATCTACACCCCGCAGTCCATCGAGTTCTGGTTCGCCAAACTGGAGGATGACTGGGAACTCCATTTCACGCTTCCACAACTCGAGGCGGGTCGCCGCCTGTATGTCGCGGGCGAGGTGCGCGAGCTGGAACTGACCAACCACGACGCCATCATCCACCGTCGCGTGGACAAGCACGATCAATACGCTGTCATTGAGTGGGTCGAGGGCGGCACCCCTACTGTGCGTTCTTCGACCACCGACCGCGAGCTGGCCCAGGCGATCGCCATCGCGGGCCTGCACGAAATCGAGGAACTCGTTGCCGACGAGGCTTCTGTGCTGCCCGAACCGGCCCAACCGGCGGCTGATGCGCTGCATCGTGCCGTCGCGCCGCCCGTTGCTGGTGGCAACGGCCAGCATGGCCGCACATCGGCCGTGGCCGCCTCCACGCCGGTCCACAGCCCGCCGTCCGCCGCCAAGAACCAGAGCCCGTCCGTATCCGCTGTAGCCCTGAAGGCGCGTCCGCTGCTCCTCATCTTCACGACTACCGTCGACGGTCTCACGTTTGAGGCCCATTGGATCGGGCCGGGCAAGAAACGCGAGCCGGCGCTGGGTGCCGCGGCGCATGTGGCCGGCAACGGCCACGTGACGCCCGCCGAGCGGACCAGGCTCATCGGCCTCGCCGCCTATGCGCGCAAAGCGCACTTCACCTACCACGCTGACACCGGTCATTACACGCTGGGCAGTGTCGCCGAAATCCCGAATTTTCTGCGCGGCACACTCGGCGCTTGGAAAAAACTTTTCACAGTCGAGCTCGACGCCGACACGACCCGTCTCGGCGAAGGCACCAAGGGCATCGAGATCGAGGCGGTCGCGATCCGCCGCGCCGGCGGCGGCGAGAATGGGCTCGACCTGCGCTGGATTTTCAAGGCTGGCGAGCGGTTGCTCACCGATGCCGAGGTGGATGCCCTCCTAAAACGCGGTGTCAATCCAGCGATCCTGCCCGGAGTCGGCATTGTCTCGCTGGCCGCCGAAAAGCTGGCCTCGCTCAACGCGTGGCGGCGCGATATCGCCGAGACGCACTCCGACGGCACGCTGCCGCCCTGGCTGATTTTTTCGCTGTTCAACGACTCGCGTTTCAAGTTGACCCTCTCGTCCGAACTAGAGGCATGGCGTCAGGGTGTACTTACGCCCGCGTCGGTCGCCGCCGCGCTGCCCGAAATCCTACGCCCCTACCAGAGGCGTGGCGTCGAGTGGATGCACCACCTATGCGATGTCGGCTGCCACAGCCTGCTCGCCGACGAGATGGGCCTGGGCAAAACGCTCCAGGTACTCTCGCTGCTCGCCGCGCGGCCCGTCACGGCATGCCCCAGTCTCATCGTCTGTCCCGCAAGTGTGGTGCCAGTGTGGCGTGAGGAGATCGCGCGGCATTTTCCGGGGCTCGCAGTCGAGGTGCTCAAGGCCGGCCACGATTTTTCAAACCTCGCCCCTTCGCCCGCCGGGCCGCCCACAATCTGGCTCGCGAGCTATGCGCAGCTCCGCAAGCACCGGACCCTGCTGTCCGGCACGGAGTTTGGCTACGCCGTGCTTGACGAGGGCCAGTTCATCAAAAATCCCGACGCCAAGGTTACTCAGACATGTTTCGCCATCCGAGCGCAGCACCGGCTTGTGCTGACGGGCACACCGCTGGAGAACCGCCAGCTCGACCTGTGGAGCATTTTCCGGTTCCTCCTTCCCGGGCTGCTGGGGTCGCGCACGGCATTCGAATCCGCACTGCACGCGGACCGCGACGCTATGCTCACGCGTCTGCGCGCGCAGCTCTCGCCCTTCCTGCTGCGCCGGACAAAAAATGAGGTCGCGCAAGAGCTTCCGCCCAAGATCGAAATGGATCTGCTTTGTCCGCTGACCGAGGTGCAGCGCGCGCAATACGCTGAGATTTGTCGCGAGGGGCTAGAGCGGCTGGGCAACGATGTAGGCATGGCGTTGCGCGAAAAGTCCTTCGGCTTCCTGGCTCTGCTCACGCGGCTGCGCCAGACCTGCTGCGACCCCGACATGCTGCCGTGGCTCAACGCGCCGCTGGCCGACTCAGGCAAACTTAGTCTGCTCGCCGAGAAGCTCGCCGAGATCGTTGGCAGTGGCCACAAGGTGGTCATTTTCTCACAATTCGTCATGCTGCTCGACCGCGTGCGTATCCTGTTGGCGGAAAAATTCCCCGAACTTCAGCGCTTCGAGCTGACCGGCATGACGCTGGACCGGCAGAAGCCGGTGGCGGCATTTCAACATGCGCCTGGCGCGGCCGTCATGCTCGTGTCGCTTAAGGCGGCGGGCACCGGCATTACGCTCCACGCGGCCGACTATGTTTTTCTGCTCGATCCGTGGTGGAACCCGGCGGTTGAGGCGCAGGCCGTTGATCGCGTCCACCGCATCGGGCAGAAAAAGACGGTGTTTGTCTACCGCATGGTCACGGCGGGCACAATCGAGGAGCGCATCCAGGTGATGAAGGCGGCCAAAAAAGAGATGTTCGATCGTGTAGTCGGTGGGCTGGGCGGTGATTTCGACCTCGGGCGGCATTTTGCGTCCTTGCAGGAGTTGGTGCAGCTCACAACCGCGCAAGTTGAGCCGGAGCTGGCGCACTGAGGCGGAGCGCCGGGTTTGGGCCCAGATATTTTGCCCAAGGGCGTAACGGGCGCTGAGAAGCGGAGCGGATGTCATTGCTTGGGGTTTCGACATCCTTCGGATATGCAAATCGGGGTAAGTCGCCTCGACCCACCGGTAGCCGAGCGCCGACTTGCGGACAGGCAGTTTTGCCTCACGCTGCAGCCATGCGCTGGACGCGTCCGCTGACGGCCCTCACGGCGGGGCTTGAAAGATTCTTCGACCGCGCGCTCTGCGTTGCGGGCGCGGCGGCATGCGCCCAGCTACCAGAGTTCATGCAGCACTATCTTCAGCGGCTAGGGGGGCATCTCGATGAGGCGCGAAGGCAGCTCGCGATTTTTTCGCGCACCGCCCAGGAGGCCGGGCTGACGTTACAGCAATATGTCGAACGGCTTTCCGGCAATGCCGACCATGTCGCGGCGCGTACCGGCAGCATCGTACATGATTTGGCGGGGCGGGTGGACGAACTGGCGGCGGCCGAGGCGGCATTGCGCGGAGCATCGGCGTGGTCCCGGCCGATTCTTTTTCTACGATATTTTGACCGGGAAATTGCGGACGGCACCTGGACAGTTTTTCGGCCGGCGTTACCGATGACGCTGGAAGGTCTGCTCTATGCCCTGGGTGGTGTGGGCCTGATGCTGGCGTTCTACCACGGTGGGATAAAGTGGCCGCTGCAACGGTTGTGCCGCGCAAAACCTATGAAAGGGGCAACGAGGTTCCCCTCGTAGAGCTTCCGGGGCAGCCAAAAGCGGTCATGTCCTAAATTTTGGAGTGAAACCAGCGAGCAGTTGCTGCCCGGCACCCCGCCGCCGAAGGACGGCGACACAATGCCTGACCACGACGGCGTCATGCCGGTGCAGCTGGCGGGCCAGCCAGCTGTTGCTCGCCTGGCTGCGCGGTTGGCATTCGGCCTCTGCGCTGCTAGAGCGTTTCAAAAAAACTATAGCCACAGGCGGCAAACCAACCGAGGGCGTCC
>JBAXLL010000135.1:0-5748 GCA_037134835.1 Verrucomicrobiota bacterium | reverse complement strand
ACGCCCTCGGTTGGTTTGCCGCCTGTGGCTATAGTTTTTTTGAAACGCTCTAGGGCAAACTTTGAGGTTGCGCCACCCAGGCGGGAAGGATGTCCTGATCGGTCACACTTTAACACCATGCAAGAACTCGTCACCCTGGAATGCACCGAAGCCAAGAAAGAGGGAAAGCCCACCTCCCGCTATCTCACCACGCGCAACAAGAAGACCGTTACCGAGCGCATTGAGAAGAAGAAGTACAATCCCTTCCTCAAGCGCCACACGCTCCATAAAGAGATCAAGTAAGCCGGCCTCCCGGCCAACCAAAGCCTGTGCTCCTGGGTGACTTCTCAGGCATACAGACGTATCTCATTACAACCGCTGACGGTCGGCCAGCGCCCTAGCTAAGTTGCGGGCGAAAAACGGCCCCCGGAAAATCATGCCAGTGTAGACCTGCACCAGCACTGCGCCGGCATCGAGTTTCTCCGCCGCGCTGGCGGCATCCGTGATGCCGCCGACGCCAATAACCGGCAGCCGCCCGTCCATTGCACGCACGATGTAGCTGATGATTTCGGTTGCCCGCCGACGCAGGGGCGCGCCGCTTAGTCCACCCGCTTGTTTGACGGTCGAGAAAAATCCTGGCCGGGCCAGGGTGGTGTTGGTCGCAATAATGCCATCCAGACCAAATTCGGCGATGACGCCCAGCACGGCATCAATCTGCGGCCACGTCAGATCCGGCGCAATTTTCAGCAGTACCGGCACATGTCGTCCACCGGGTCCGACGGCGAGATCGCGGCGGGCGATCGCGATGGCCCCGAGCAGCTCGCGCAATGGTTTCTCGTCCTGCAGCGCGCGTAGGCCGGGCGTATTGGGGCTGGAGACGTTGAGTACGACATAGTCGGCGTGGTCGGCAAGCTGGGTGAAACTGTCGAGGTAGTCGTCCACTGCCTCCTCGGGTGCGGCCGCCTTGGACTTGCCGAGATTGATGCCGAGTGGAATACGCCGCCGGCTTGGGCCAGGCAGCCGTTCGAGCCGCATGGCCACGGCGGTGGCACCATCGTTGTTAAAACCCATCCGGTTGATCACGGCTTCCTCGGCCGGATATCGGAACATCCGCGGCTTCTCGTTGCCCGGCTGGGCTCTGGCCGTGATCGTACCCGCCTCGACGTGGCCGAAGCCTAAGGCGGCGGCGGCAGGCCAGGCGACGGCGTTTTTGTCAAAACCGGCCGCAAGGCCGACGGCGTTGGGGAACTTCAGCCCAAACGCGTCGACCGGCCGGAACTGTGCCGCCGGAAGTTGCGCCCACGCCTCCAAGGCGCGACACACCGGCGCGAACCGGCCGAGGCGTACCAGCGCGGCCACGGCATGCTCGTGCGCATACTCGGCATCTTGGCGAAAGAGCCGCGGGCGGATGATCCGTTCATAAAAGAGCCCCATGTCCCACAGCTTGCGGGCCGTGCCGGGAAAAATCAAGAGTCGCGCCCGCCAGGCCCAAAATCACTGGGATCCGGACCGGCATATGCCGCCAAGGGGCGGTCCCCCCTCGCCGCCGCCTGGAGCGTAGGGAAGACGAAAAGCGCTCGAAACCGGGCGCATGAGTTACCTGTTCCTGACGATAATGTTCCCTGCAATGAAATTACCGTATTTTTCTGCTTGTTTTCGTCCCAGCCCCTCGCACGCTGCGCGCAAATTCGCCGCCAGTTTCACGGCTTGACCCGGCCGGCGCCGGGTTTCTCTGCTCGTCTCATTGTTCCCTCTCTTTCTCCTCCATGGCCAAATCTTCCGTCATTCTCGACTGGTGCATCGTCCGGCTCGGCTCCGACCACAACTGGTGGGTCGACGAGGTCAGCGACCCCGTGCGCTGGGATGTGGACGGCCTGAGCATCGTGGACCCCCGCCAGATCGCCCACCTGATCGAGCTCGTCGAACCGCTGCGCGACTATGGCTTCGACCAGGAGCTGCTCGAGGCCGCGTTCATCCCCTTCCGCATCGAAAAGGAAGCGCCGAAGAAATGCCTCCGGCTTAAGCGGGTGAAGGATTCGTTTTTCGAATCCGAGGAAAAGCTCTTCGGCCTGCCCGATATCCTCGACGAGGAGAACGGCCCCTACGCCGATCTGCTCGACCACCTCACCCGCTGCCGCGTCAAGATGCTCAACGACCTGTTCCACTTCGAGTCCAAGCTCACGGTGGACGAACTGGAGGATGAGCTCCGCGAGAGCCAGAACGCCGACTTTGCCGAGGGCAAAGCGCTCCATGCCCACGACGAGCTGTGCGGCATACTTGACTTCATGCCTGCCGGCTACGAGCTGGAAGACGGAGAGGAGACTCACCGCAAGGGCAAGGCCAAGGACGAGGACGACATCGACGAAGCCGACCTCCCCCAGCTCGACGAGGCGGAAGAAGAACAATTGAAAAACGACCAGTCGCTCGAATGGGACGAGGACAAAGAAAAGGACAAGGAAGAAGACCCCTCTGCCGCCAAACTCACCCCCGGAAAAGAACCTGAGGTCGAAGAAGACTGGAGCGAGGACGAAGACGAGGAGGAGGACGAGGAAGATGAGAACGAGGACGACGAGGATGGGGGCAAAAAAAAGCCCGCCAAAAAATCGTCATCGCCTCCCCGTGGTAAACGCGGGAAGCGCTGAACCCATTACGCCCGCATCACTCCGGCTTTACCCGTGCGCGGTAGAACTCCTCGCACAACGCTTGGGCGGCCTTAGCGGACTCCAATTTCAGCGCGTCCTCGGCCAGAGTCCGGGCATCGGCAAGGCGCATCGCACGCACGACAAACTTCACGGCCGGCAGCAGCGGAGGTGTCATGCTCAGCTCATCCACGCCTAGGCCGAGCAGCAGCGCGGCATAGACCGGATCGCCGGCCATTTCACCGCAGACACTCACCTTGATGTTGTGCGAGTGTGCCGCGCTGACGATGTGCCGGAGCGTGCGGAGCACGGCCGGATGGGTCGGCTCGTAGAGATGCGCGATGCGATCGTTCACGCGGTCGATGGCCAGCAGGTATTGGATGAGATCGTTGGTGCCGATGCTAAAAAACGCGCAGTCCTGCGCGAGCAGATCGGCCGTGAGCGCCGCGCTGGGAATCTCGATCATGCTGCCCACCGGCATGGCGGGATCGAACGCCACGCCGCGCGCCGTCAGCTCGGCGCGGCATTCGGCAAGCACGGCGTTGGCCCGGGCGAGCTCCTCGCGACCGCTGATCATCGGATACATGAGGCGGACGTTGCCCGTCATGCTCGCGCGGAGGATGGCGCGAAGCTGGTCCTTGAAAATCGCCGGCTGATCGAGGCAGAAGCGGATGGCCCGGTGACCGAGGAACGGATTACTCTCCCGGGCAAAGAGATGCGCGCCACCCGGCATCGGCTTGTCCCCGCCGAGATCGAGTGTGCGGATAACCAGTGGGGCGGGAGCGAGTGCCTCGGCGGCGGCGCGGTAGGCGGCGAACTGGTCTTCTTCGGTCGGCACATGTGGCGCGCTAAGGAATAGGAACTCCGTCCGGAAAAGCCCCACCCCGTCGCCATGAAACTCGCGGACGAGCGCCGTCTCGCCGGACTGCTCAATATTGGCCCGCAGCGTAACGGCTGCACCGTCGAGTGTGACCGCCGGGAGCCGGCCGGCCTCCAACAGTCGTTGCTCGAGGTTCTTTTTTGCCAGCCGGATCTGGCCGTAACGGAACAGTGTCTGCTCCGTAGGGTGGAGGATGACCGCACCCAAGTAGCCGTCCACTAACACCCAGTCTCCATTGCGCACGCGGCGGGTGAGGTCGCGCGCGCCCACGACCGCTGGAATTCGCATCGAGCGCGCGACGATCACGGCATGGCTCGTCTTGCTGCCCGTGTCGGTCACGATGGCGAGCGCCTCCGAGCGATCCAGCCCGGCAGCCTCGGACGGCGTGATGTCACCGGCCACAACGACGCGCCCGCCCGCGAGGTCGCCGAGGCTCTGGGCCGCCTGTCCGAGGAGATTTTGCAAGACGCGTTGCGCGACATCGCGTATGTCTCCCGCCCGCTCGCGCAGGTATTCGTCGTCAATGCGGTCAAACGCCGCGATGTAGCGCTGCGCCACACGCTGGAAACACCGCTCGATGTTGTGGCCGCTGGTCTTTAGCTCACGCAGCGTCTCGCCGACCAGCGCCTGATCCTCGAGGACGAGCAGATGGGCATCAAAAATGCGCGCCTCATCCGGACCGAGATTTTTTTCCACCTCGGCCATGATACGCTGCACCTGCTGGCGCGTGGCGAGCAGAGCCCGGTCGAAGCGGGCGGCCTCCTCGCCGCGCCGGGCCGGCTCAATGTCGTGGGCAGGGAGCTCCAGCTCGCTTTGCAGGTGGACAAATACCTGCCCATGCGCAATCCCCGGCGAGGCGGCGATGCCTTGCAGGGTGGTCTCGGTGGTGTCGCGGTTTTCTTCCGTCGGCATGGGCGCGTGCGGGCGCGGTCGGGGTAAAGCAGCCGGCACACCACGCATCAACGCCCCTCGATTGCGCGCGGTCAACCTGTATTTCGATAAAACTGCGCTTCTTCAGAAAATTTTCGTCTCCGTCACAAACGCTCCCTCTCCCCACAGCCCGCGGATGCGCGCCGTGATGGCCGCCACCTGCGCGTCCCGCACCCCGTCCGGCAGCAGCGCAAAGCACGCGCTCCCGCTTCCGCTCATGCGTGCCGTGAGGCCGAATTCTTCGTACAGCACGTCGAGCAGCACGGGCAGCGCGAGAAATTTGGCAAACGCCACGCCCTCCATGCCGTTGAATAAAAGTTCCTCCGCCAGAGACTGCCCGGGCAGCTCGTCATCCCCGATCCACCCGGCCACCCGTGCCTCCGCCTCGGCGGCCGGCAGGTAGTGCCTTGGCGCCTCCGCCGCCATCCTCGCATACGCCCACGCCGTGCTGATGCCAAACGACGGTTTGAACATCAAAACCCGCCGCCCGCGCAGCCGTGCCAGAGCGCGCGCCGGCAACGCCTCCACCCGCTCGCCGCGGCCGCTCATCCGCACCGGTCCGTCTTGCAAAAACAGCGGACAGTCCGACCCAAGTTCCGCCGCCAGATCCGCCAGCCGCGCCGTATCCAGCAGTCCGCCGGCAATCCGGTTGAGCACGCGCAGTGCCGCGACGGCATTGCTGCTCCCGCCGCCCAACCCCGCACCGATGGGGATACGCTTCGTCAGCCGAAAATGCACCCGTTCCGTCCATACCGTGGCCTCCGCAAATGCCACCGCCGCGCGCAACACGAGGTTGGTCCCGTCCAACGGCACCGCTGGATCGTCGCACTCCAAACTGAAATTATTCTCTGGCTTCTGGCCTCTGGTCTCTGGCCTCTGTTCGGCCACCAGTGTGTCGCCGAACTCCACCGGCGCGACCACCGAGACCAGCTCATGAAAGCCGTCCGCCCGCCGCCCCGCGATGGCGAGGAACAGGTTGAGCTTGGCGGGCGAGAAAACTTCCACGGCAGTCATGAAGGCGCGATTTAGGCACACCTGGCGGCGCTTTTCCAGCCGCCCGTTTTGGGTTTCAATCTGCCGGGCCCACCCCTAGCAATGCCGTCCAGCCGCCGCCTTCCCTCCCCCTTATCCATGCCCTGCGATCTCATTCTCGCCCTCGACCTGCCCACCCGCGAAGCCGCAGCCCCCGTGCTCCGCCAACTCCGCGGTTCGCTCCGCTGGGTCAAGATCGGCCTCCAGATGTTCACCGCCTATGGGCCCAACTACGTCCGCGAGGTCGCGGACATGGGTTTCAACATCTTCCTCGACCTTAAGCTCCAC
>JBAXLL010000134.1:0-5783 GCA_037134835.1 Verrucomicrobiota bacterium | reverse complement strand
ACACTGCCGGCTTGCCGGTGCCGCCACGCGCGACCCCGGCGGCAAGGGCCGGCAGATGGCGCAGGTGTTCAGCTTCCCCGAGAAAAACGTCTATGCTTATGACAAAATCGAGGCGATGAAGGACAATCCCGACATTGACATCATCTACGTCGTCACGCCCAACAGCCTCCACCGGCAGGATGTGGTCGCCGCCGCAAAAACCGGCAAGCACGTCATCACCGAGAAGCCGATGGGTGTCTCCGTCGCCGACTGCGACACGATGATCAAGGCCTGCCGCGACGCCGGCGTGCAGCTTGGCTTGGGCTACCGCAACAATTTCGACCCCTACTTTCAGGAGATGATGCGCATCGCGCGGTGGAAGGAGTTTGGTGCACTCAAGGCGATGAGCGGCGAGTTCTCCGGTAACATCAACGCGCCCGGCGCATGGCGCACCCAAAAGGCGCTCGCCGGCGGCGGCCCGGTCATGGACCTCGGCGTGTACGTCATCCACGCCAGCGTACTCGCGGCCGGCGGCGAGTCGCCCGTCGCCGTCACGGCCAAGGCCACCGTCAACCGCCCGCAGATCTACGCCGACGTGGAGGAGATCATGGAGTTCACTCTCGAATTTGCCAACGGCGCGAAGTGCGACGGCTTCACCAGCTACGGCGGATCAAAGCCCGGCGGCGGCGGCGCGAACCGCTTCCGCGCAGACTACGAACGCGGCTTCGTGGACTTCTCGGCTGCGTTCAACTACAATGGCACGACCGCCACGACCAGCCGCGGCCCGCTGAGCTTCCCCAAGGTCGCCGATCCGTCGGACAACACCTACCAGCAGGCGCGCCAGCTCGACGACTTCGCCCGCTGCGTCCGCGACAACGTCCCCACCAGCGTCCCTGGTGAGATGGGCCGGCAGGATATGACGATCATCGAGGCGATCTATGCCTCGGCAAAGAGCAATGGCGCTCGCACGCTCGTGAAAGCCTGATACGGCACTGACGCTGGCGGATGTCTTGCCCTGGACTTTCCCGCGCATTCACTTTCTTTGCCGCGTGAAACCATCGCTTGCGTCCGCCCCTCATGCCGCGGTGCGCGCGCGCGCCCATGCGGGTGCGGTGCTCGTGCTGCGGGGCATCGGCCTCAACGCCTTGCTCGCCGCCGTCAAGTTCGCCGGGGGCATCTGGGGTCATTCCCATGCGCTCATCGCCGATGGTGTCGAATCGGCGCTCGACATCCTTTCGTCGCTGTTGGTCTGGGCGGGTTTTCGCGTGGCCGCCGAGCCGCCCGATGCCGACCACCCCTATGGCCACGGCAAGGCCGAACCGCTCGCGGCGTTGGCGGTGGCGGTGTTCGTGTTCGTAGCGGCGGGCTGGATTGGCGTGCGTTCCGTGCATTTTATCCTCACGCCGCACCTGGTGCCGCACTGGTTCACACTGCCGTTGCTCGCCGGGGTGGTCGTAGTGAAGCTCGTGCTTGCGCGCCGGATGAACGCCGCCAGCGCGGCACTGGGCAGCACCGGCCTGAGTGTCGAGGCATGGCACCACTGGTCGGATGCGCTTACGTCCGCCGTGGCGTTTGTCGGAATTGCCGTAGCGACCGCCGGGGGCGAGGGCTGGGAGGCGGCGGATGATTGGGCGGCGCTCGTCGCGTCTGTCGTCATCGCGTTCAATGGTGTCGGGATGTTCCGGCACGCAATGGGTGATATCATGGACACAGCAGTCTCGGAAAATTTTGCCAACGAAGTGCGCGCCATCGCGCTCGCAGTCCCCGGCGTGCTGGCGCTCGACAAATGCCGCGTGCGCCGTAGCGGCCTCAGTCACCTCGTGGATATCCATGTGCGCGTAGAAGGGGACCTCACGGTCCGCGCCGGCCATGACATCGCCCACGCGGTCAAGGATGCCCTCCTCGCCTCCGCGCCGCATGCCATTAGCGACGTGTCGGTCCACATTGAGCCGATGAAGTGAAGCGATAAAATTCGCCACGCCAAAAACCAGCCGTCAGAATACTCGTGTCGAGCAAGCCTGATTGAGTCTTCGGTCTTTCTCCGACCTAGGAGCCATGGCATTTGAGTTTCCCGGGCCCATGCACCCGATGCCCGACATGGGGCGGCACGGGCGTTGTCACTCGTTCAGCCTTTGCGCGAGTTTCCAGCCGACGACCACGCCTACGATACTGCCGACGCCGCTCAGCAAAAACGATCCGATGTCCAGCATCCCCCAGCCAAACACTTCGCCCAGCATCGAGCCTGCAATGCCGCCCGCGGTCATGCCGGCAAAGATGCAGAGCTTGGTCATGGGGATGAGAAAAACGTAAAAAACTGCGCTGGCAATCCCGCAAAATCCGCCAAGGCTGGCTCGCCCAGTACTTTTGTCTGACTCTCTCTTTTCCTCCATGAGCCCACGCGATCCCGCCCAGCCCCTCAGCACCAACGCCCATCTTCTCCGGTGGGTGGAGAAAATGGCCGCCCTGACCCAGCCGGCCGCTATCCATTGGGTGGACGGATCCCAAGAGGAATATGACACGCTGTGCGGCCGGCTGGTGGCTGCGGGCACCTTCACCAAGCTCAATGAGAAACTCTGGCCCGGCTGTTTTCTGGCGCGCAGTGACCCGGGCGACGTAGCCCGGGTCGAGGATCGCACATATATCTGCTCGCTGTCCAAGGATGGCGCCGGTCCGACCAACAATTGGGTCAACCCTTTTGAGATGCGGCGCAAGCTGCGCGACCTCTTCGCCGGTTGCATGGCCGGGCGCACGATGTTTGTGCTGCCGTTCAGCATGGGGCCGGTCGGCTCGCCCATGTCGCAGCTCGGCGTGCAGCTCACCGACTCGCCCTATGTCGTGATCAACACCCGTATCATGGCCCGCATCGGGCAGCCGGTGCTGCGTGAGATCGACAAGGGCGAAAAGCGCGTCGTGCCGTGCATGCACTCCGTCGGCGCGCCGCTCGCGCCCGGAGCGAAGGATGTCTCCTGGCCTTGCAACAAGGAGAAATACATCGTCCATTTCCCCGAGAGCCGTGAAATCTGGAGCTACGGTTCCGGCTACGGCGGCAACGCCCTGCTCGGCAAGAAGTGCTTCGCGCTGCGCATCGCGAGCGCGATGGCGCGCGACGAGGGCTGGATGGCCGAGCACATGCTCATCCTCGGGGTCGAGAACCCGGAGGGGCACAAGCATTATGTTGCGGCGGCCTTCCCCAGTGCCTGCGGCAAGACCAACTTTGCGATGCTGATCCCGCCGCCGCATTTCCAGAAGCAGGGCTGGAAGATCACGACCGTGGGCGACGATATCGCCTGGCTCAAGCCCGATGCCAACGGTCGCCTGTGCGCCATCAATCCCGAGGCCGGGTTCTTCGGCGTCGCGCCTGGTACGGGCGACAAGACCAACCCCAATGCCATGGCCTCGCTGGCGAAGAACACCATCTTCACCAATTGCGCGCTCACGCCCGAGGGCGGCGTCTGGTGGGAGGGCATGACCGACCAGCCCCCGGCCGAGTGCGTGGACTGGCAGGGCAAGCCTTGGACACCCGCGCTGGCCAAAGAAACCGGCGCCAAGGCCGCCCATGCCAACGCCCGTTTCACCGCCCCCGCCAGACAATGTCCGACTATGGACCCCAACTGGGAGAGCCCCGAGGGCGTGCCCATCAGCGCCATCGTCTTTGGCGGTCGCCGGGCGAACACGATGCCGCTGGTCTACCAAGCCTTCAACTGGTCGAGCGGAGTCTACATGGGTGCCACCATGGGCAGCGAAATGACTGCCGCCGCCGCCGGCACCATCGGCAAGGTGCGCCGTGACCCGATGGCGATGCTGCCCTTCTGCGGCTACAACATGGGTGATTACTTCCGCCACTGGATCAACATGCAGCGCAACCTCAGCGAGTCTCCGCGCATCTTCCACGTGAACTGGTTCCGTAAGGACAAGGACGGCAAGTTCATGTGGCCCGGTTTCTCTGAGAATATGCGCGTGCTGAAATGGATCTTCGACCGGGTGCGCGCCGGCGGCCGCGCGAAGGAGACCCCCATTGGCTGGGTCCCGCGTCACAAGGACATTGATTGGACAGGCCTCGATTTCCCCGAGGCCCAGTTCGAGGAGCTGCAGTCCTTCGACCGCGCGGGCTGGCGTGCCGAGATCCTAGGCCACGAGGAGCTCTTCATTGACCTCCACACTCACCTCCCGAAGGAACTCATCTACGAGCGCGAGCTGTTAATCTGCCGGTTGTGACGTAGGTAGCGAGCTTTTCAATCCCGCGACAGCTCCTCGCTTCGCGCGGTGGCGGTGAGGACTGTTTCCTTCACGAGGCCGCGGAAATCGCGCGCTGCCATCCGCTGCAGGCCGGCGTAGGTCGTGCCGTTGGGCGAAGTAACCTGGTCACGCAGCACCTCGGGTTCCGTGCCCGTCCGGGCCATCAGACGGGCGGAACCGAGAATGGTCTCAAGCGCGAGCTTGGCTGCCGTGTCACGGGACAGGCCGGCGGCGATACCCGCCTCGCGCAGGGCGGCGGCAAACTCGAACACATAGGCCGGCCCGCTGCCGCTCAAGCCCGTGACGGCGTCGAGCTGCGGCTCGGGCACCTCCAGCACATGGCCGAGCGCCCCCAGGATGGCGGCGACGAGCCTGGCATCATCGGTCGCCAGCGGCCGGTGCGGGCTCCAGGCGGTGACACCGGCGCCGATCTGCCCGGGGGTGTTGGGCATTGCCCGCACCAAGGCGCGGGCGCGCGGGAAGGCTTGCATGAGGCGTGCAAGGCGCTTGCCGGCAAGGATCGAGAGGACGAGTTTGCCGGCGGTCAGCTCTGCCAGTCGCGGGTCGAGGCCGGCCAGTTGCTGGGGCTTGCAGGCGAGCACCAAGGTATCAGCCCGGACGAGGAGCGCTGGGAGATCGGTGACCGCGGCAATGCCAGTGCGTTGGGCAAGCGTGGCGGCGGTGCCATCGCCGCCATCCACACAGGTCAGGTCGGCGGGCGAGCAGATTTTTTGGGCGAGCAGGCCGTCGACAATGGCGGAGGCCATGCGGCCGGAACCGAGAAATGCAATGTTGGGCATGAAAAGGTGGAAATCAGGGATCGGATTCAGAGGCTGGAGCAACGGCAGGCGGGCTTGTCCACATGTTTCTAATCGGAGATCAACTGGTTGGATAGGCCGTTTTAAGGGAGGCAGGGGGAAACGGCGATGGCAGTGGTTCGCTCCCCTTGGCCGCAGGATTCAACCCGCCGGCGGCTGCATCGCAAACGGGGCGCGGGAGTCGTCCTCTTGGGTGCGCCTCTTTTCGAGTGGATGGAGCAGAACCGCGATCGCCCCGCCACCGGGACGGTTTTGGATGGTCACATCGCCGCCGAGATTGCGCAGGGCGTGCCGGGCGACGGTCAGGCCCATGCCGACCCCCACGGTCCGTTTGGTGCTGATGAAGGGCTCGAATAGCTGGTCGCTCACCTCAGGATCGATGCCCCGGCCGGCGTCCTCTATGCTCAGGCGCAAGGAGCGGCTGGAAGGCTCCCCGACCAACTCTGTGCGAAGGCAGATCCGGCGTTCAGCCGCCGGCCGCTCGCCATAGGCCTCCCAGGCATTGAGTAGGATCTTGCCGACGGCATCCTCGAACATCTCGACATGGGTGTCGATCGCGAGATCCCCCAGCGGATTTTCGACCGCGACCGGCGGGCTGACGCCGGACTCGTGGCGGAAGCGCTCGATCGCGCCTTGGAGCAGGTCGCCGAGCTGGCAGGGGGTGCGGTGCAAACGGCTGTTGATATTGAGAAAGCTGAGCTGGCGCACGATGCCGACGATGCGCTGCACCGCGTCGGTGGCGTTGGCGGT
>JBAXLL010000133.1:0-5797 GCA_037134835.1 Verrucomicrobiota bacterium | reverse complement strand
TGGTGGTCCTTTGGGGAAATATTTTGCGCTCGTTGGTGGTTGAATCATCACCTTGGTCGCCGCAAAAAGAAATTTAGTCAGAACAAAGGAGTAACCGTAGTTGTAACATATCTGCACCCAATTGGCGTTCTAGCGATGCCCTCACTTGGTGCCCGTCACTGGCACGAAGAGCACGCCGAGTGGCTGAGATGGCGTGGTGATAGGCGCACCGGACTGGGTGAGCTTGCCGGTCGCCGAATCAATCTTGAAGACTACGGCGTTGTTGCTCGCGCCGGCGTTGTTCGTGACGACGAGCCATTTGCCGGTCGGATCAATCGTGAAGGTGCGCGGCGTGCGGCCACCGCTTGGGACGTGCTCCACGAGCGTGAGCTTGCCGGTCGCGGCGTCTTGTGCGAAAACGGCGATGGTGTCGCGGCCGGCGTTGGTGGTGTCGCGGTTCGAGGCATAGAGAAACTTGCCACCGGGGCCGAAGGCGATCTCGGCCGCGCCAGCCGCGCCGGTGTAGCCGGCGGGCAGCGTGGAGACGGTGTCGCGCTCGGTGAGCGTGCCCTTGGCGTTGTCCCACGCGAACGCGATGATGACATTGCCCATCTCGCCGATGAGGTAGAGAAAATGCCCGTCCGGACTAAATACGCAGCGGCGCGGGCCGGAGCCGGGCTTCACTCTGGCAAAGGCAGGCTCATGCGGGGTGAGCGCGCCGGTTTTCGTGTCTAGGCGGTAGATGAAAACTTTGTCCACACCTAGGTCGGTCGACAGGATGAAGCGGTTGTCGGGCGAGGGCAGGATGGCCTCGCAATAGGCGTGCGCCTGACGCTGCGGGTCAATGCTGGTGCCGGTGTGCTGGTCGAACGCCACGCGCTCGGCGAGCGCGCCGTCAGCCTTGAGCGAGAACGCGGCGATGCTGCCGCCGTTGTAGTTGGCAACGAAAAGAAACTTCCCGGTGCGGTCGAAGCTGATGTAGCCGGGGTCCGCACCGCCGGTGGGCAGCGCGTTGAGCGCGGTGAGCGCGCCGGTCGCGGGGTCGCGCGCGAAGGCGCTCACGCCGCCGCCAGGCTGGCCCTGAAACGTGCGGCCGGCGTTGCAGGAGTAGAGGTGGCGGCCGTCAGCGGAAACGACGAAGAAGTTGGGCGCCTGCGCGGCGACAGTGACGGTGGGCGCGGAGAGAGCGCCGGTCCGTGAGTCGAAATACGAGAGCGCGATGCCGCCGCTCGCCGCGCCGGAGCCGATGTAGGCATAGTAGTCGCCAGCGGGCTTCATGGCGGTGGAGGCTGGGGAGGTTTCGGCGGCGGAAAGCGGGGCGGACATGAGAGCGATAAGGAGGGGGATGGGGACAGGGGATTTCACCCCCGTAACGTGGCGGCACGCCGCGTGACGGCAAGAGCGGAATGGCCCGGCCCGTGGCGTGAAATGGGGCCGCGACGTCCCGTCCGCACCGTCTCGGCCAATCTTGCCGCAGGGGACGCGCTCGTATTTTCTCTTGCCCACCTCCGGTGGGACACGGCAATTTTGCTGTTTCTTTCGCACCCCTCAAATCCCAAACTACCGTTCCCCATGAAATCGCTCCGCCTCCCCACCCTGCTCGCCGCGCTGGCCGCGCTCACTCTCGCAGGCTGCCAGTCCGGATCCTCCACGTCCTCGATGCCGGCCGCACCCGCAGCATCGGCCCCCGCCGCTTCCGCCCCCAGCACCAAGCCCGCGCCCAAGATGACGGCCATCCGCATCAAGGCCGGCCCACCGGTCGCCGGTTTCACGGCCGACGCGGACGGCAACGTGTGGCTGCCCGAGCGCGGTTTCACCGGCACCGACTCCATCGGCCGCGACGGCCTGGCCATCGCCAACACCAAAAGCCCCGGCATCTACCAGAGCGAGCACTACAGCATGACCGCGTTTTCCGAGCCGTTGCCGAACGGCAAATACACCGTCAAGCTCCACTTCTCCGAGACCTACGAGGGCATCACCGGGCCGGGACAGCGGGTGTTCACCTTCAACATTGAGGGCAAGGAATTCAAGGACTTCGACATCTGGGTGAAGGCGGGTGGCTTTGCCCGCGCCTACATTGAGACCGTCGAGGTCGAGGTGAAGGACGGCAAGCTGGACATCACCTTCACGCCGCAGGTGGAGAACCCGCAGATCAACGGTATCGAGATCATTCCGCACGGCTGAGCTCGCTCGCGCCTGAGCGAGGGGACGATTTTCCCTGAAGCCTGCCATCTCCACCGCGCCCACTCCGCCTTCGCTCCGTGGCCGCGCCACTTCTCCGCATTCTGTCCGACCTGCACCTCGGCGACGAGCGCAGCTGGCTGCACGACCCTGCCGCGCTCGTACCGCTTTTGGACGGCGTGGATGCACTCGTGCTCAATGGTGACCTGTGCGACACCCAGCACGATTATGGCCCGGCCGAGATCGCCGCCTTGAAGCGATTTTTCCTCGATCGTGTGCCGCGCGTAACGTTTCTCACCGGCAACCATGACCCCGACATCTCGACGCTTGACGAACTGACGCTAGCCGACAGCCGGGTGTGGGTCACGCACGGCGACGTACTCTTCGACGACATTGCGCCATGGAGCCGCCAGCAGCCCGAACTTGCGCGCCGCATCGCCGCCTTGCGTCCATCCCACGCGGAGGCGGACTGGAAAAATATCGCCCCGCGCCTGCGAATGATGCGCGAGGCTAGCCGCCACCTCCCGCGTGAACAGCCAGCCCCGGCCGCTGGCAGCCGGGCGATCCGGCTCCGGCGGGCAGCGCGTGACCTTTTTCCACCCCAACGCGCGTTTGCCATGCTCCGGGCCTGGGCTACCGCACCGGGCCGCGCCCTGCAACTGGCAGCGGAGCAGCGGCCCGCCGCACGGTTCGTCGTGACCGGACACATCCATTTTCCCACCATCCGGCGAAACCGAACGGGGCGCGTGTTTATCAACACCGGCTCGTTTTCCCCGCCGCTCGGTACGCGCTGCGTGGACCTCGTGGACGAGACCATGCGCGTGCGGCGAGTCGAGCGGCGCGGGGAGGGTTTTCACCCCGGCCGCGTGATCGCGGAGTTTGCGCTCGCGTGAGGGCGGCCCCCTCCCCCACCCTTGCGTACATGGGCATGGAATTCGGCTGGTGGGCTACAAACCCGGAGATGGGAAAATACCAAATTTGCGTCCGCATCCACGGCGGAAACATCGCCTGGACGCGCAAACATGGCCACCACAACCCATGGGAAACCTATGGCCCGCCCGACGAGGCCGATTGGAAGCGACTCCTCACCGAGGCCGAACGCCGCGTGCCACGCCGGCTGATTTCGCCGAAACAGTTCGAGGCCATCCGCCAATTGTGTGAAAAGGCGCAATGAGGTCCCTGGCCCGGCTTGGGAAATATTTCCTGCATGCCCCGCCCTGCGGCGACCATTGACAATTCGTTCGCCATGACCAACCCTGCGCGTCTCCCTAGCCCATGAGCTCAGTCTCCCAGCCGCTCATCGTCGTCGTTGAGGACGAGCCAAACTTGCTGGCGCTCGTTACTACTCACCTCGATCAGGCGGGCATGACGGTCCAGGGCTACGCGAGCGGCCTGCCCGCCTTGCGGTTTCTGCGGAAAAACTTCGCCAGCCTCCTCCTGCTCGACATCAACCTGCCCGGAATCTCCGGCTTCGAGTTACGCGAGACGCTGACAAACGAGGGCGTGCGTGTGCCGACCATTTTTCTAACCGGAAATACCCATGAGGAGGACAAACTGCGCGGCCTCGGCCTGGGCGATGATTATATGACCAAGCCGTTCAGCTACGCCGAGCTGATCGCCCGCATCCATGCCGTGCTGCGCCGCGCCAGCGGACGCACCGACTTTCATGTGACGGAAAATGCGAGCGTGGTGGACGGTCCGTTTGATTTTTGCGGCGAGTGCGTCGTGCCCGCTCGGCTTGAGGTGGTGTTTCCCGGCGCGCCCCCTGAGCAGCTGGGCCGCAAGGCGCTCGGCATCCTGGTCCATCTGCACTCGAACCGGGGCGAGGTGCTCACCCGCGAGGCGCTCATCCACGCTGTCTGGGGTGAGCACGCCAACGTCACCAGCCGTTCACTCGATCAATACATCACCAAAATCCGTGAGCTATTCCGCCGCCACGGTCGCACGCCCAAAGGTTTTCGCAATGTCCATGGCATCGGCTACATCCTCGATCCCGAATAACAACCAAACGAAGGTGGATAAAAGCAAAGACCATTAACACAATGAGGTCATGAATGCTCAGGATATGGGGGCTGCCTCCCATGGCTGACGGTGCCTTAGGCGCCTCCGCCCCACTCGGCAAAACGGCCGCTTCCGTCTCTTAGAGCTGTCGCGAAGTGAAGCGAGTTCGGGGAGGAAAATCAATTCCCCGGCACCGCGGTTCGGATGGAATAGAGCGAAGTGCGAGCGCCGATGAAGAGTGTGCTTTTGTCGGGGCCGCCGAAGGCGAGACTGCCGGCGCGCTCGGGAGTTTCGAGGACGCCGAGCTCTTTGCCGGCGCGGTCGTAAATCCAGACGTGACCGTCGGCGATGTAGACATTGCCCGCGCGGTCGGTGGCGACCGAGGTGCCGCCGCGCTCCGCGAAGACCGAGGTCATCAGCGAGCGGTAGTCGTCGAGCTTCGCCAGATAGGTGAGGCCGTCGTCCTCGCTGGTCAGGTGGTGTGAGTCGCCAGGCTTGAGGGCGGCAAGGTTCGAGCTCTGGATGTTGGGCCGCCACGAGCCGCCGGCAATGATCGCGGTGGTGGTGCCGGGAGCGTAGTAATAGCCGCGGTGCTCATCGGCCACGGCGCTGATGATGGCGGTGTTGCTGCCGTTTTCGAAAATGAAGCCCCGATGCGCGAGCATGTCGCGCATGACCCAGAGCTGGAAATGCAGGCCGACAGGCAGCAGGAGCGAGGTGCCGGGCAGCATTTCCGCCGTCTCGGCGACAGTTTGCACGCCGGAGCCAGGCGCGCTGAGGTCGAGGTGATAGACCGCACGCTGCTGGGGGGTGCCGGCGAGCATGGCGATGGCGAGCAGGTGCGACGGCGGCACGAAGCCGAGCACTTGCGGCTGCGGGCCGGTGGTGGTGGCGAGCAGCTCGGCCTTTTTCTCCGCAGCGTTCCAGCGGTAGATTTTGTTCTCGGCGGCATCGGTGAAATAGACCGTGCCCGCTTCGTCCACAGTGAGACCGGAGGCGTTGCTATAACCCGTGGCAAGTTTCTCCAGGGACGAGCCGCGCGCGAAGACGGCGGGAGGCGCGAGCGGCGCGGAGGCCTTCATCTCACCGTTGACGGCAAAGCTGGTGAAGAAGTTCGGGCGCACGGTGACGCCGCCGCCCTCCTCCAGCACGGTGTTGTCGAACGCGAGGCGCGTCTGGCTGAACACCTTCATGTTTTGGAACACGATGCTCTGCGAGCGGCGGGCGATGATCGCGTATGTCTTGGAGCGGATGTTGCGCGAGACGCGGTAGATGAAGGTGTTGGCGAAAAGGAGATCCTGCGAGTCCTGGAGATCGGACGAGTAGGCGTCGGCGCCGTCGGGGTTCTCCTCCTCAGTCTGGAGCGCGAGGATCTCCCAGTTGCGGACGTTGTGGAACTCCGTCTCGACGCGGTAGTGGTGCTCGACGGACATCTGGTAGATTTTCCCCGGCGTGGAAGTGTTGGCGACGCGGAGGCCAATCTTGGCGTTGGGGTCGTGGGGCCAGCAGCCGCGGAAAATGCCGCCGCCGCCATCCAGCACGATGATGTCGCCGGCCTGCGAATAGCGGGTGTTGCCCCCCGGACCGCGCCCGGGGGCGCCACGCGCCGGGACCGCAGGCACCACCGGTGCCGGGG
>JBAXLL010000132.1:0-5803 GCA_037134835.1 Verrucomicrobiota bacterium | reverse complement strand
GTAGGGCACGCCCTGCATCGGGCCGTTCCGGTCGCTCGTGTAGCGCACCGGCATGAACTGCCCCCAGGTCCGGGCCGGCGAGTCGTGAAACCCGATGCCGAAGCGCAACCCGTGCGCGCGGGCCACTTTTTCCCAAGTGCCGACGATGTCCACCATCGGCCCGACATGGACGGAATTCCAAGGCTGATAGGCCGAGTCCCAATTGTCGAAGTTGTCGTGGTGAACGCCCATGGCCATGAAGTAACGGGCGCCCATTTCGACAAAGAGATCCATCAATTTGTCGGGTTTCCACCGGTCAATCACCCAGTTGTGGGCGACGTCCTTGTAGCCGTATTCCGACGGAGGGCCGAAGTTCTCCACGTGGAAGGCATGGACCGGATCGCGTTCCAGATACATCTTGCGCGCATACCAGTCGCCGCGCTCGGGCATGGATTGAGGATCCCAGTGCGCCCACGCGCCGAACTTCGCGTCGCGCCACCACTCCGGCACCGTGTAAGTGCGGCTGATCGCCTTCCAGTCAGGAGCATAGGGTCCCGCCGCCACCGGCAGCGGAGGCAGGTTCCAGATGTCTGGCGGCAATCCGAGGTCGTCATCGCCCACGACAATGCGGTCAATGTTCACCGCGACGTCGCCGGCCTCCGCCCGAAGGACGAGCACGGCGTTGGCGGGGATCGCGAGATCTATGATGGCGTGCAGGAAGGATCCGGCGGGGGCGCCCGACGAATGGACATTTACCTTGCGCGCCGGTCCACCGTTGATCGCGACGCTGATGGTACCCGCAGCCGTTGAGGCATAGCGGATCGCCAGCTTGGTTGCGGCTGGCAGCCCGGCAAACCGGATGCCATCCCCTGGTTGGCCAAGGCTGACGAGATAACCTCCCGAGGCCGCTCCGTCGGCCAGCTTGGCGCTGGTATCGAAGCCCGCGGCCTCGGCCTCGATGGTCTGCCTCCCGGCGGCCACGGCTGCGGGCAACGCTGCAGTAAAAAGCAACGGACCGGCCAATATCATCAACAGTGAGGGTGTATTCATGGTGCTCTAACTTCGACCGCCTTGCCGGTATAGAGGATTTCCGCGTCGGCCGCAGCCTCGACTGCCGGCCCGACCCCCTTGCCGGGCCGCACCCAGACCACGCGGAACGTGCGATTTCGCAACATGCCGGGGAACTCACCCTGGCGGTCGCCGATCGTCAGGGTTTTCCGCGACTCGTCCCAGCGCATCGGAATGGTGGCAGATACGCCCTGCTCATAACGGTAGCTGTCGCCTTCGTCCTCGTAGAGCGTGAATGTGCCGTCGGCGCCGCGGTAGACGCGCAACTCGATGGGGTCGGCGGGCTTCTCCCGGGCATATTGCTGGTCCGGCCCGAGCGGGACGATGCTGCCGGCGCGCACCATGAGCGGGATTTGTTCCGGCGGCGCGGGCACGTCGTTTCGTCCGGCGGTGCTTGGCGCACCGGTCCAGAAGTCGGTCCACTTGGCACCCGATGGCAGGTAAACTGAGCGCGCGGCCGCCTGCGGCTGCGTCACCGGGCTGACGAGAAACGCCGGCCCGAACATATATTCGTCCGCGATACCGGCCGCCGTCGCATCGGCGCGAAAATCCATCACCAGCGGGCGCATCATCGTGTAGTGGTCATGCGTGACGCGCCAGGCCATGGAGTAGATGTAGGGCAGCATCCGGTAGCGGAGCCGGTCGTAGGCGACCAGCGTCTGCTCGGCGCGGGGATACTTCCAGAACTCCGTTTCACTCTGGTAGCCGTGGATGCGCTGCACCGGGCAGAAGGTGCTGAACTGAAACCAACGCACCAGGAGATCGGCATAATCCTCGGATTGGTACTGGTCGCGTGGGCGAAAAAAGCCGCCGGTGTCGGTCGTCCAGTACGGCAGGCCGGCGAGGCTCACGTTGAGCCCGGCAGGAATCTGACGGCGAAACGTCTCCCAGTCGCCCTTGATGTCGCCTGACCACAGCGCGGTCGCATAGCGCTGCTGTCCTGGATAGGCCGAGCGGGTGAGAATCACGACACGCTTGTCCGGTGAGGTCCGCCTCTGGCCATCATAGACGGTTTGGTTGGCGAAGAGCGGGTAGGCATTGCGGTAAAGGTCCCCCGGTCCCAGGAAAACTGAACTGCCGGCCATCGGGTTGCCGTCGTCGGCGGGCTCGGTCGCGTCCTGCCACCATGCGTCGGTGCCGGCGCTGAAAAAAGCCTCGTTAAGGTATTTCCAACGAAGGTCACGCGCGTCGGGGTTGAACTGGTCCACCCAGTCGGTGCCGGGCAGGACATATTTGCGGGCAGTCAGATCCGCACCCGCCTTGCCCTTGGGGTTGGACCAGACGGAAATCATGAAATGCGTGTTTTGGTCGTGCAAGGAACTGATCAGTTTGGCGGGATCGGGATAATTGGAGGCATCCCACTCGTAAGCACCCCAGCCGTGCGAGCCCCAGTACTGCCAGTCCTGCACGATCAGATCCATGGGGATCATTCGCCGGCGAAATTCCGCCGCGGTGTCGAGGATCTGCTGGGAACTGGAGTAGCGTTCACGGCATTGCCAGAAGCCGTAGGCCCACTCGGGCCACAGGGGAGCCGTGCCGGTCGCGGTGCGGTAGGCAGCGATCACGTTGTCCATCTCTGGCCCGTAAAAAAACCAATAATCAATCCCCTCGCCGAGCTGCGAGCGGAACGTGGTGGTGTTGCCCAGCAGCCGGACAAACAGCTTCGCATCCCGCCCACCACCCACGAGGCGGACCGGCACGGTCGTGTTGGCCGGGAGCGTCAGTTTTCCCGCCACCGTATACGGCACCCACTGGTTCTGAATTCGTGCGACCGTCTGACCATTCACGACGATGCCGAGTTCGTTGCGCCGGTCGCCATCTTTGGCGAAAAACACATACTCGCCGGCCGCATCGCTGGTGAACGTGCCGGTGCGGACGACGGGCGGTGCCGGCCCCCGGCCGCGCCCTCGTGCCGGGGGAGGAGCAGCCTGCAATTGCTCGGTTGCAGTCGGTCCGCCCACGGGGGCAGGGAGGGGGGGGGTGTCGGTTACAAGCGTGATGGCCTGGTCCACCGGGTTGAAGTCGGTGAGCGAGGCGTTGTCCCACAGCACGCCATAGCCATAACTGGAAACCAGCACCGGAAACGCCGTCTGTGTGTTCAGCTGTCGCAGTTCGACCGGCAAGCCGCGCCAATTCCACGCACCGTCCTGCGCCTCGACCAGGCCGTAAAGTTGCTCATCGGCGGGAGAAAGGAAAACCTGCTCGATACTGAAGAGCGGGGCGGAACTGTCGGTTGATGACCTGGCGCTGGTCAGGGTCCGGCCGCCACCGGCCGGCTCACGCAGCAACGTTTTCCCGGCTGCATCCACAAATGACAGCGCCCCGGTGGCACGGTCCACCTCGACTCCCATGCGGGCGGTGGAAAGCACAAATTTGGCCGGCTCTTCCCGCCACTGGAAGGGCGTCGCGGTCCATTGGCGCGTGACAACGAATTCCTTCTTCTCTGGCAGCTTCTCCGCTGCACCGGCGGTGACGTGGATGGTCCGGTCATCGCACACTTCCAGCCGCAGGACTCCGGCTTGCAACCTGAGCGTGACGCCGGTTGCGTCTTTCTGTGCCGAAAGCACCGGCAAGGGCGCGGCTTCGGTTAGCTTAACGGAAAGAACGCCGCAGATCGTGGCTATGGCCGCACGAATCCAAAGGAATGATCTCATAAAATGGAGACGAGTTGAGGGCTGACCGTTGCGACTTGCACCTACTTGATGCTGACGGTTGCCACCCTCGTTGGGATGTTTGGACTTCCGGGCATGGCCAGAAACGTCACAAGGCAGGCACCGGAAACCGTGTCCCACACGCGCACCTCGCCGTCGTAGCCGCCGCTTGCCAGCCGTTGCGTCGCGCCGTCGTAGTCGAGGGCATAGACCCAGTCCTTGTGCCCGGTGTAGGTCCGGACCTCGCCCATCGACGCCAGGTCGAACTGTTTCACCTCGCCGTCGGCCGAGGCCGCGAAAATCTGGCCCTTGTTCACGGCGAGGGCGAAGACCTCCTGCTTCAGGTCGTGCGCGATGTAACGGGCGTGGCCCACTTTTCTGAAACGCAGCTCCATGTCGGCGGCGGTGCCGTTTTCATCGCGGGCCTTCTCGGGCTCCCAAAGCTGGAGCCAGGCACCGCCGCCGGCGCTTACCGCCACCGGCGAGTCGGCGGTGAACTTCACGGCATAGACGGGGTTCTGCCCGGCATACTGGCCGAGGATCTGGTTGTGGCCGTTGTAGGTGGTGAAGAGCGTACCGGTCTCGGCTTCGTAGATTTTCACGGTCTTGTCCTTGCTGGAGCTGGCGACGTAACGCTGGTCGGCGCTGAAGCTGACGCCCGTCACCCAGTCGGCATGGAGTTTCATGCTCCAGAGCCGGTGGCCGTCCGCCGCGTCGTAGACGCGCACGGTTTGGTCGGCGGAGCCGGCGGCGATGCGCCGGCCGTCGGCGCGGAAGCTGGCGGAAAGCACCACATCGCCAAAGGTGTCGAGCACGCGGAGGCGTTTGCCCGTGGCGGCGTCCACGAGCGCGAGTTCGCCATAGTCGCCCGGTGTGCCGCCGCCCACGAGGAGCTGCCTGCCGTCCTGGCTGTAGGCGAGCGATTGAATTTTTTGCGGCAGATGGTCGAGCCGTCGCAGGAGCCGGCCAGTGGCGATGTCCCAGATTGTGACCTCGTGGTAGCCGCCGACGGCGACCTCCTTGCCGCCGGGCGCGATCACCACGGCGAGCACGGGCACGGGGGTGGTGTAGCTGGCCGGCGCGGCCGGGTGCTCGCGCGGGCCGAACATGGTCTTGAAGGGTGACTTCGGGTCGGCCCCGTCGAATTTTGCGCCCGCGAGGATCCACGTGCGAAACAGCTCCACCTGTGCCGGCGAGAGAGCGTCGTCCTCCTGCGGCATGCGGTCGGCCACGTTGGGCTCGGTGATGCGCGCGAACAGCTCCGATTTTTCCGGATGGCCCGGCACGACCGCCGCCGGGTCGCCCTCCATCAGGCGCTCAAAGGTGTGCAGCCGGTAGCTGCCCTCCTCCTTGGTTGCGCCGTGGCAACTGGTGCAGCGTTGCACGAGCACCGGCGCAAGGTCGCGCATGAAGCTCACCTCGGCGGCGCGGGCGGAGCCGGGCAGCACGGCGCAGGCGGCGATGAGCGCGAGAGAAAGGTGGGAAAAAAGCGGGACGCGCGTTTTCATGGCGTTGGGCAGCGGGGCTCAGTGCTGAAAGAGAAACTCGCGGGTGTTGAGCACCGACCAGAGCAGGTCCATCACGGCGTCCTCTCGTTTCGGCGCGGCGGCGAGGAACTGCCGGCCGATCGTGCGCTCCGCCGCCGCCGGGAACCGCGCGAGCGCGGAGAGGTAGAGCCGGTCGAGCAGCTCGTCTTCCCCGAGCCTGGCATAGCGGGCGGAGCCGGTCTGCACGCACGAGTAAAGCGTCTTGCCGTTGAGCAGCTCCAGCGCCTGCAACAGCGTGGGCGCGCTCACGCGCTCGCAACTACACGCGGTCTCGCGCTTCGGCTGGCCAAAGGCCGCCATGAAGGGATCGGCCTCAGGCACGGAGCGCTGTGTGGCGAAGGACGCGGTGGAGGGGCGGCCGGCCTGTCGGCGCTGGATCGCAAGGTAAATTTCGTCCATCTGCGGATAATAGTCGTGGATGAGCTGGCGCTCGGCGGTGGTGATTTGCGAGACGGGTTTGGCCAGCAGGCCGACCACCTGAGGGAGCAACACTGGCCGCGCGGGGGCGTCGGCCTTCGCTAAAACGGTGTTCAGCGCGGCCAGAGACTGGGCAAAGGC
>JBAXLL010000131.1:0-5851 GCA_037134835.1 Verrucomicrobiota bacterium | reverse complement strand
AAACAGCTACTCGTCAACGCGGATGTCTGTGTCCACTAAATCGAGGCAATTTCAGGCAGTGAACAGAATTTAATAGAAGCCGGTGGGCAAAAACGAGGTCTCCCGCTCCATATCTACACAAACAGCCGGCTAGGTAAAAGGCTGCCACCCGTATTCAAGGATGTTGATCCAAGAATACGGAGAACATGGTGATTGGCTGATGCCTACGAGTCAGATCAAGGGGGCAGGCTATGCACTCGGCGATAAAGGCTTGGCCAAATAGATTAGGAGTTTCCCCAACTGCGTCCACGCGCTTTAACGAGATTCAGTAAAACACATTTCTGTCGAGGGAGCGGTATTGGATGGCTTCGAGCAGGTGTGGCTGGGCGATGGCTTCGCTGCCCGCGAGGTCGGCGATGGTGCGGGCGACCTTGAGGATGCGGTCGTAGGCGCGGGCGCTGAGGGCGAGTTGCTCCATGGCGTGCTGGAGCATCTCGGCGAGCGGGGCATCAATGGCGCAGTGCGCCTTGATCTGCGCGTGGTTCATGCGGGCGTTGGACGTGATTTTTGTCCCCTTGAAGCGAGCGAGCTGGAGGGCGCGGGCGGATTGTATCCGTTCTCGTATTACGGCTGAGCTTTCACCAGGCGCGGCGGATTGCAGCTCGCGGATTCCGAGCGGCGGAGCCTCGATGTGCAGGTCAATCCGGTCGAGAAGCGGCCCGCTGATACGGGCGCGATATTTCTGAATCTGCCCCGGCGAGCAACGACACTCGCGTTTCGGATCCCCCAGGTAGCCACAAGGACAGGGGTTCATCGCGGCCACGAGCATGATGCTGCAAGGTAGGGTTATTTTTCCGGCGCTGCGCGAGATGGTCACATGGCCATCTTCGAGCGGCTGGCGCAACACTTCGAGCGCGCTGCGCTTAAATTCGGGGAGTTCGTCGAGAAACAGCACGCCATGGTGGGCGAGAGAGATTTCACCCGGGCCGGGGATGGTGCCGCCTCCTAGCAGGCCGACATCGGAGATGGTGTGATGGGGTGAGCGCACCGGCCGACGGCCAAAGACCGCGGGGCCGGAGAGCGTTTGGCCGGCAGCGGAGTGAATGGCGAGAATTTCGAGCGACTCATCGAGCGTTGGAGCGGGGAGGATGGCGGGGAGGCGTTTCGCCACCATGGATTTGCCCGCGCCGGGCGGGCCGATCATCAGGAGATTATGGCCGCCGGCGGCAGCGACCTCGACGGCGCGGCGGAGCGCGTGCTGGCCTTTGATCTCAGAGAAATCACCCGCGCTCCCATCAAGCTCCGTAGCGGCGGACAGGGCGGCGGCATGGACCACCGGAACGAGCGGGATTTCCCCGGCGAGAAAACGCGCGGCCTGATCAAGCGACTCAACGGGATACGCCGCGATGCCCTCGACCAAGGCAGCCTCTCCGGCGGAGACGGGCGGCAGGAGCACGCCGCGTTTGCCGAGTTTCTTTGCGAGTCGGGCGATGGCGAGCGCGCCGCGCACGGGGCGGGTCGCCCCGGAAAGGGCGAGTTCCCCGGCGATGAGGAAGTCGGTCGCCGTCATCGAGACGAGCTGGTTCGTGGCCATGAGGATGGCGAGCGCGATGGGCAGGTCGTAGCACGGGCCTTCTTTGCGAAGGTGGCCGGGGGCGAGGTTGACGGTCGTGCGGGTGCGTGGAAGCTTGCGGCCGCTGTTGCCGAGCGCGGACCAGACCCGGTCGCCGGATTCCTTGACGGCGGTGTCGGGCAAACCGACAAGGTAGAGCCGGGGCTCGCCCGCCTCGCCCGCATTGACCTCGACATGTACCAGTTCCGCTTCGATACCTTGCAGCGCGGCGGAGGAGAGCGCGGCAAGCATGGTTAGCCCGTGGCGGCGGCGCGCTTCGTGATGACGGCCAGATTTTTCTCGATCGCGTCGATGTAGGGGTTGGCCCCGTCGGGCTCATCAATCAGGTGGCAGACTCCGCCAAAATCTTTTTCGAGTTTTGTTTTCACGACCTTTTCCCAAAATTTGGGAGTACGCTGGGCAAGATCAGCTGCGGACTTGAATACGCGGTCCTTGGCGGGCGTGCCGATGAAATCATCGGATTCGGTGAACTCGTCGTATAGCATCCCCAACTCATCAGGATAGTCGGGAGCGGCCATCTGTGCTAGATAGTCCGAACTGGCGACGACACAGGCGATGAAGTGCTCCTCGGTGTTGCGAAACCGTGGCACGGTGCCGGCGGGTGCCGGACTTGTGCGGCGAATGGCCCCAAGAACCACGTCAATTTCCACGAGATTGAACCCGCAGGCGGGCAAATATGATGCGGCGATGGCGCAACTCCGGAGAACGTGGCAATAGGTATATTTCGCCCCAGTGCCGGCATGGTCGGCCCGCGATTTCAGATAGCCGGTGTCGTGCAGCAGGGCGGCGGCGACGCAGAGTTCAAAATGACGCGAGGTGAGGGCGGGCTTGGGATCGTTGTTGGCCAGATGTCCGGCCAGCAAGTCGGTCGCGCAGACTGTGACTTGCAGGGTATGGCGGTAGTCGTGATACTTCAGATCCACGGCGTGAAACTCGGGATGCTGACCGGTAAAAATTCGGTCCGTCAGAGAAAAGACCCGCTCCAACGTCCCGTGGTTGGCACCGGGAAACAGGCCGACAAAGAGCCGCTGCGTTGTCTCGGCAACGTTGGTTGCGCTAGTGGTGTCGGTCGAGAGAGGCATGCCGGACGGCGGTGAGGGGCTAGATGATGTTGATTAATTGCGGTGGGCCAAGTTCGCGCAAGCCCAAAACCGGACGACCAAAGGTTGTTACAAAAACGGCACCGGTCTCGAATCAGTCGCACGGACGGGCTGGATCAAGGCTCGTGACGAGTGGGTGTTTTGGCACCGGCGAAAGCGCCGGTTGTATTTCTGCCCAGCCGCTGCACTGACGGAGGTTGGTCACGTAGTTATCAATCTGAATAATTTATAAACAACAACTTGAGGCATTTATTTGTCACTGAAACCAGCCAAGGCTAAGGGGTGAGGATCAGGCGCTCACGGACCCGACGACACCAGCGCGAGGCGGAAACCAAGCGTAGCCCTGTATCCGTCACGGTTGGGGGTCGTGCCCCAGCGGTTGGTCAGGCCCGTGTTGTGCACACCTGAGCCGCTGAAGCTGTTGCCGCGGATGTTGTGAATCTTCTGCGCGCCGCCGGTTGGCTCCGCACTGACGAAGTCCACCACGTGGCCACCGGGAAACAACGGGGCATACCAGTCCTGGCACCACTCCCAGAGGTTGCCGACCATGTCGTAAAACCCCCACGCGTTGGCCTTTTTCAGCCCGACGGGATGGGCCGCCATCCCGCTGTTGCCGCCATGCCATGCGACCTCGTCGGGGTTGGCTGAGTCCACTTCGCCCGTGCCGGCCTTGGCCGCGTATTCCCACTGTGCCTCGGTCGGCAGGGAGAAAACATAGCCTGCCGGCAGGCGGCCGGCCGCGCGCTCGCGGGCCGTGAGCCAGGCGCAGAACGCCTGCGCGTCATCCCAATTGACGCCCGAGACCGGGAGATTTTCGTCCAATTTTTCCACGCGGCCTGGGTTGCGCCAGCTGGTGCCGGGCTGCTGTTCGTAGGAAGCGGCGCCACCGACCCACGCCCACATGCCCGCGCCGGTTATTTCCGGCTGCGTCCGGTAGCCGGTCGCGTCGGCAAACTGCCGCCACTGTCCGACCGTGAGCTCGGTTGCGCCCAGCCAGAAGGCCTTGGTCAGCGTCACCTCGGTCAGCGTGGTCTCGTCGTTCTCCGCAACATTGTCTGGTGGATGGCCCATCGTGAAGGTGCCGGGCAGTACCTTGATCATGGTGAGGTTCAGCCCAACGAGAGTGAATTGTTTCGATGTTTCCGTCGTGCCCGCCCGGTCGGATTTGTCAGCCGGAGCCGTGGCACAGCCGCCACCCGTGAGCATCAGACCGGCGACAACCAAGGCAAGGAGAGGGGTGCAGCCGGCGCGGCGCGACACCGGGTGGGCGGCGGCTGCGGTCGGAAAACGTCGTGACAGGGCCGGGGGGAGCACAATGTGAAACATAGGGTGAAGGGGTGGTCGCGATCAGAAGCTCCACGCACCCCGCTGCCTGAGGCAAGGGAGAATATTCACGGGTGTGTCCTACCTCAGAAACCTTCGGCGGCTCATCCCTTCACTCGATGGGCGTTCTTTCGTATCCCGGCAAGGACTCCAGAGGTCAGAAAAAGGCCCGGTGCATTCAAGCAACGGGCCGAAATATGATAGCTTGGCCGTATCGAAGAACCGGTGGCGCGGGTCGCCCGTTCACTGTCCCGTCGCGGGGGGCTGGCCTTGGGCTCCAGCGGCGCGGGCGGCACTGATGACGTCGTTGGGATTCTGTCCCGGTTGTAGGACGGTTGACTGGCCGTTCACGGTGATGGTTTGGATGGTCTGACCATTGACGACATTGGAGTTAAGTTGGATGGCTCCTGCCGGGGCGGCGACAACGCCGGATGTGACAACACCCGCCGTCGCCGGCTGGGCCTGTTGCCGGGCGATGGACTGCTGGAGTGCCTGAATGAGCTGCGGGTTGGCATTGGGATTGGCCATCTCGGCGTTCAGGCGGTCCGTCAGGGCGGCGGTGGCGTTGTTGGCTGGCTGTCCGGCGGCGACGCTGACCACGCTGGTCGCAGGCGTGGTGTTGAGAACAGCGTCGCTGATTTGGACGGTCTGACTGGTGCCGCTGGGAAGACCGAGCACCACGCTGTCCTTGATGCCGGTGTCACCCTTGATGGCGAGGTTGGCGGGCTTGCCAGGCGTATAGGAGATCACCGTGTAGCCACCGAACTTGCCCTTGATCGAGACCTAGTGGGAGTCTTGCGTGTCGGTGTTTAAGAGCGAGACCTTGATTTTGCCGGTGCCGTCAATGACGACGCCATTGAACAGAACCTCGGCGCAGGCGGCGGCGGGCAACACGAGGGCGAGAAGGGCAGCGGTGGTTTTCATGGCATGGGCACGGTTGGAAAATGACGGACAGGGGGGAATTATTGTGCGGGTGCCGGCGGCGGAGGCGCGGCCGTGGCGGCCTTGCTCAGCGCAGCGGCTTGAGACTCAATGGCCGACATGACGGCGGCCGGGTCGGCGTTCGCACCCGGTGGGAGGGGGGTGGTGGGGACAGGAGCGGCATTCACTGTATTCGCTGGCGTCGGGCTGGTGCTCACCCCGACTGATACCTGCTGGAGCCGAACGATTTGCTTCACCTCTGGGTTGGTTATCGAGGCGAGCACGATTTCGGGTTTGGTGCCCGTGGGGTTGTTGCAGGCCTCGACGATGTAGCCGCCGAACTTGCCGCCGATCGGCAGCAGCTTGGTATTGGCGGTATCTGTATTGCGCAGAAAAACTTGGATCTTCCCGTTGCCGTCAACGAGCACGCCATTGAACAGTATGGGCGCAGCGCCGAAGAGCGCGGCGGGCAGCAGGGCAAGGAGGGCGAGATAGCGGCGGATCATGGGAAAAACAATAGGGATTGGCGGGCCGGGAGGCAAGCCAAGTTGCAGTGATGACGCCTGCGGGGCCGGGTGGGTTTCGCCGGGCAGGGGCGGTGGTTAAAAATCGGCCGTAACTTCACTCTGGCGTCCGGGCTTGAGGGTGACGGGTCCAAGGGCGGCACATTCCTGCTGGTCATTTTTGTAAAGGCGCACGGTGAGGGGCCCCGTGGCTTCGGCTGTCTCCCAGCGCCATTTGCCGATGGAGACGAACTGGAGCGGCACCCCGAGATCGGGGCGCAGGCCGGGGCCGTCGCCGCGGATGAAGAGTTTGTTCCCGATGCCAATATAGGCGGTGACGAGCAAACGCGTGGCACCATCGGAGGAGAGGGCGCTTTCGCCCTCTCCTCCGA
>JBAXLL010000130.1:0-5893 GCA_037134835.1 Verrucomicrobiota bacterium | reverse complement strand
TCGCCTAGCCGAGGACGCCGCGCGCACCAAAAACTGGAAACGCTGGGGTCCCTACCTGTCCGAGCGCCAGTGGGCCACGGTGCGCGAGGACTATTCCGAAGGAGGCACCTGCTGGGACTATTTTCCCCACGACCACGCGCGCAGCCGCTCCTACCGCTGGGGTGAGGACGGGCTCCTCGGCATCACCGACCGCGAGTGCCGGCTGTGTTTCGGCCTCGCACTATGGAACGGCAAGGATCCGATCCTCAAGGAACGCATCTACGGTCTCACCGGCTCCGAGGGCAACCATGGCGAAGATCCCAAGGAACTTTATTACTACTTGGACTCGACGCCCACGCACTCTTGGATGCGCGGACTCTACAAATACCCGCAGGCCGAGTTTCCTTACCACTGGCTGCTCGACGAAAACCGCCGGCGTGGAATCGGAGGACCGGAGTTTGAGCTGACAGACACGGGCGTGTTCAACGAGGGCCGCTACTTTGACGTGTTTGCCGAATACGCCAAGACCTCGCCCGAGCACATTCTCATCCGCATCCGCGTCGCCAACCGTGGGCCCGAGGCGGCGACCATCCATGTGCTGCCCCAGCTGTGGTATCGCAACCTATGGTCGTGGGGCGTGGAGCATGACCACGTGAAGGAAAAGCCGACGATGTTCACGCGCGACAACGCCATCCTGCTCCAGCACGAGTCGCTTGGTTCCGGCGAGTTCCGCTACGCGCGTGCCTCCGACGGCACCGAGCCGACGCCGCTCTTCACCGAGAATGAAAGCAACGTCCAGCGCCTCTGGGGCGTGGACAACCCCTCGCCGTATGTGAAGGACGCGTTTCACCGCCATGTGGTCAATGGCGAGGCGGGTGCGGTCAATCCCGCGCGCACCGGCACGAAGGCCGCGCTGCACTACGTTCTCACCATCCCCGCCGGGGCGGAGCGAACGATTGACCTGCAGCTCGCAGTGGCGAAAAAGCCGACGACCATAGCGTTTGGCGGTGCGTTCGACGCCGAATTTGCCCGCGCGCAGCGCGAGGCCGACGAGTTCTACGCGCGCGTCATCCCTGCGGCCACCACTCCCGACGAACGCAACGTCATCCGCCAGGGCTACGCCGGCCTGCTGTGGTCGAAGCAGTTTTACTATTATGTCATGCAGGAGTGGTTTGAGGGGGATCCCTCCTCGCCCAAGCCACCGGCCGGCCGCAAGCGGGGTCGCAACAAGGATTGGGGTCACCTCCACAGCCGCGACATCATCTCGATGCCCGACAAGTGGGAGTATCCTTGGTTCGCCGCGTGGGATCTCGCCTTCCACATGATTCCGTTTGCGCGCATTGATCCGGATTTCGCCAAATCGCAGCTCATCCTTTTCCTGCGCGAATGGTATATGCACCCGAACGGGCAGATTCCCGCCTACGAGTTTAACTTCGGCGACGTCAACCCGCCCGTCCACGCCTGGGCCGCCTGGCGCGTCTACAAGATCTCCGGTGCGCGTGGCCACCGCGACCGCGGATTCCTTGAGAGCGTTTTCCAAAAACTGCTCATGAACTTCACCTGGTGGGTCAACCGGAAGGATGCCGAGGGCAAGAACCTCTTCTCGGGCGGCTTTCTCGGACTCGACAACATCGGGGTCTTCGACCGCGGCCAGCCCATCCCGGGCGGCGGCAGCCTCAATCAGGCCGATGGCACGGCGTGGATGGCGTTTTACGCCAACTCCATGCTCTCGATGGCACTTGAGCTCGCTCTCGAAAAAGACGGTACGGTCAACGTCGCGTACGAGGACATGGCATCGAAATTCTTCGAGCATTTCGTGCAAATCGTGGACGCCATCAACTTCGCCGGCGGCACCGGCCTCTGGAATGCGGAAGACGGCTTCTACTACGACCAGATCAGCTACGGCACCCATTCTGAGCCGTTGCGGATCCGTTCGCTCGTCGGCCTGCTGCCCATGATCGCGGTCGAACTCCTTGACCAGGATCTTATCAACAAGCTGCCCGGCTTCAAGAAGCGCTACCAGTGGTTCCTGCATCACCGCCCCGAGCTAGCGCGCAACATCCGCTCCGCCGCCGCCGATCCCACGCGCGGCCACCACAAGACCATCCTGGCCATTCCCTCTCGCAAGCAGCTGACAAAGATCATGGAAAAGCTCATGGACGAGACGGAGTTTCTCTCCGACTACGGCGTCCGCGGCGTCTCGAAGTTCCACGAGAAAAATCCGTTCATCTTCCGGGCCGACGGCACCGAGCTCCGGCTCGACTATGCACCCGCCGAGAGCAACACCTACCTCTTCGGTGGTAACTCCAACTGGCGCGGCCCGATCTGGTTCCCGGTCAACTTCCTCATCGTGGAGGCGCTCGAGCGCTACGGCGAATACTACCGCGACACGCTCCTCGTGGAGGTGCCCAAGGGCTCCGGCAAGATGGTGACGCTCCAGCAGGCCGCCCTCGAAATCCAAACGCGCCTCGGCGCGATCTTCCTCGCCAACAAGGACGGCCGCCGCCCCGTGCATGGCGACTGCGACCTCTACGCCCAGGACAAGCATTTCAAGGAGCTCGTCCTCTTCTATGAATACTTCCACGGCGACAGCGGCCGCGGCGTCGGCGCCACACACCAGACAGGCTGGACCGCGCTCTCCGTCGGCTGCCTGAGTGACAGCGCCAAACGCCGCGCCAGCCCGCAGTGAGAATCTATCAGTGCTAAGCCATCATCTGCTACCGCACCTGATTTCTCAAAAATTGGCGTTACGAGGACCACGCTAGGCAACGCCTCTCAGATCACAACTCCGTCCTCCGCCCGTAGCGCGGGAAACCTGCCTGCGGCTTGTCCTGACCTGCCCGATCAGGTGCAACGCTAACCATCCGCGATCAACGCCCCCGCAGCCTACTCACCCCCTCCCTATGTAGGGCATCTTGGTCGCCATGACGGTGATCGTTTGCACGTTGGCGTGGAGCGGGAGCCCGGCCATGTAGAGGATGGCGTCGGCCACGTGCTGCACCTCCATGGTTGGTTCGATCGCGAGGGAGCCGTCCGCCTGTGGGACCCCTTTTTTCATCGCGCCGGCCATCGCGGTGTCGGCGTTGCCGATGTCAATCTGGCCGCAGGCGATGTCGTAGGCGCGACCGTCGAGCGCGATGGACTTGGTCAGGCCGGTAACCGCGTGCTTCGTGGCGGTATAGGGGGCGGAGTTAGGACGCGGTACATGGGCCGAGATCGAGCCGTTGTTGATGATGCGGCCGCCCTGCGGCCGTTGGTCTTTCATCAGGCGAAAAGCTTCCTGTGCGCACAGAAACACTCCGGTCAGATTGGTGTCCACCACCGCCCGCCAACCCGCCAACGGCAGCTCCTCGAACGGCACACCGGGGATGCCCACCCCAGCGTTGTTAAATAGCAGGTCGAGCCGGCCAAACGTCTCCTGCGTGCGCGCGAAGAGCGTGCGCACGGAGGCCGGGTCGGTCACATCGGTCGTGACGGCGAGGGTCCGCGCGGCGGGTGCCCCGGACTCACGGGCTGTGGCCTCCAACGCGTCGGGCCGGCGCCCGGCCAGCACCACCGACCAGCCGGCACCCAGCAACGCCTGGGCCGTGGCGCGGCCGATGCCCGAGCCGGCACCGGTGACAACAGCGATCTTTGGCGGAGTTTGCGGGGTGTCCATGCCCGGCACGGTGGACGAGTCCGGCCCAGGATGCCGAGCCAAATTTCCACGCCGCCACCGGTGGGCCACCGCCAAAGCAAAACGCCGCCCTGCGAACAGGGCGGCGTTGAAGCAGTCTGAACCGGTGCGCGACGGTCGCTCAGTTCTTAAAGCCAGGCGACTTGAAGTGGCGGCTCGCGAACTCGATGAACGTGGACCAGTTCGGCGCGTCCGTGTGGCCTTGGTCGTGCTGGCGGAAGGCGATGTCGCCGTCAATCAGCGGGGTGAGCGGCGGCGGCATCTGCGCCCTGACGGCAATCGGGTCGGGCACCACGTCGAAGTGCAGGTTAAGCCTGTCGTTGCTGAGGCCTTTTTTGCCGAGCAGCTTCCACACGGGGCTCGCGCCGGCCGTGGCCATGAACGTACCGGGCGTGTCCTGCCACGACTCGCCGCTGTAGCGGGACTCGGGATGGCCGGGAGCCCCGTTGAACTCGACGTATTCGCCGCCGCTGATGAAGACATTGCGCGGGGCGACCAGCGCAACAAACTGGTGCGCGTCGGCCGGGAGGTCGTTCACCGTGAGCGGACCGGCGTATTTGAGGAAGTTGCCCGCCATCCAATGATACTCGTTGGTGCCGGCGAGGCTCTCGACCTGCTCGCCGACCAGATGCCGCCAGATATGGGCGCCCCCTTCGCCAGACGAGCTTACGAAGCCGTTGGCCGTGCGCGGTTCATAGACCATCGTGACGATGGTGGCCTTGCCGTAGCGCGAATGCCCCTCGAAGGCAACCTGCTTGGCATCCACCAGACTGTCGGTCTCGAAGAAATCAATGAGTTTGGTGGCACCCCAGGCCCAGGCACGCAACGCGCCCCAGTCATCGGGCTTGCGGGACTCGCCTTTGTTGATGAGGCCGATGATGCCGAGCATCAAGTTGTTGCCGCCGCTGTCGGCCTGAATGCTGCCGGGGTTGAGGCTGCCGTAGCCCCAGCCGAGCGAGATGGCCGCCGCTTGATAAGAGGTAGTTCCATTGGGGAACGGCGGATTGTTGCCGCCACCACCAGCCCCACGCGCGCCACCGCCGCGTGCGGCCGGAGCGGGATTGAGCACCTGCGCAAGCATGGGCTTTTGCGCCTCATTGAGGACAGCCGTAATGGCAGCGATGCCGGCCGCGCGGGCGTCGGTAGACTTGGTCTGCAAGTCCGTCACCCCTTGCTGCTCCTTGGTGATCGCGTCGAGCAGCGGGGTGATTTGCGCGACCTGCGCGTCGGTGAGCGTCAGCGCGGTCTTGAGGTTCTCGATGGAGAGCAGGTTGGGTGGCGCGGCCGGAGCCCCACCAGCACCACGGGCACCCGGCGCGCCGGGCGCGGCGGCACCACGCGGCGCGCCGCCGCCGCCACCGCCCCAAGTGATGATCACAGGCACCTTGCCGGCGGCGTTGGCCGGGGTCGTGACCGACGCGCCGATGTTCACGGTGATGGCCGGATAGTAAGTGGGGTCCACATGGCCGACAAGTGTGCGCGTGATGGTCGGGATGTTGCCGCTCATGCCCTGCGTCGTGCCCGTGACTTCCCACGTCACCTTGATCGTCTTGGCGGCTTCGGGCAGGCGACCGTAGAACTCGCGGTCGAAGATTTCAAAGAGCTCCTTGCGGTGCTGCTCCCACATCGCAGCGGTTGTGATTTTGCGCCCGTCATTCATGGCGAGAAGCTCGGGCGGCTTGGTCTTCGCCATGGCCTTGGTTTCGTCGTAGTTGGCGTAGTTTGGGGCGTTGACGTCCGAGCCCGCCGGACCGGGACGCAGGGGCTCGGTGATCCCGAGCTTGGCCAACATTTCCTGATGATCCGCATTGCCGGCCCCAGCGCCGCGTTGCGCAAAGGCGGTGGCAGCGCCGAAGGTTAAAACTGATAGCAGGGCGGCAACGGCTGTGAATTTTTGCAGGGAGTTCGTTTTCATGGGGAGCGGGGGTTGGACGAAGCTAGCACCTGTGATCCTAGAAAGTACAGCAAAAATTGGCCGGAGGTTAACCGGCTTTCCGACCAGGGATTTCTTTCCGCACTGGCCCCGATGCCTCCAACACAGCCTTCCGCGCCTCCGCGCTTCCGCGATCTGCCTTCTGACCCGCTTGCCGCCAACGAAAAACGCGCCCTGCGAACAGGGCGGCGTTGAAGCCGTCTGAACCGGGGCGCAGCGCCCGCTCAGTTCTTCAGGCCGGGTGACTTGAAGTGGTGACCGAGAAACTCAATGAATGTCGGCCAGTTCGGAGCGTCGGTGTGGCC
>JBAXLL010000129.1:0-5900 GCA_037134835.1 Verrucomicrobiota bacterium | reverse complement strand
CTCTACGACCAGGAGGGGCAGGTTGCATCGGCGGCGCGTTTTCGCGGCAAGCAGATTTTGCTCAACTTCATCTATACGCGCTGCCCGATCGCCACGATGTGCCCCGCCGCCACCCTCAACATGATGGCGGTGCAACGGCAGGCGCATGCCGCCGGGGTGACCAACCTTCAGCTCGTCTCCATCACACTTGATCCCGAATACGACACCCCCGCCGTGCTCAGCGCCTACGCCAAGGCCCGGGGCATTGACACGGCGAATTTCGCCTTCCTCACCGGTCCCGAACGCGCCATCCGCGACTTGCTGCTGCAGTTTGGAGTAGATGCCGAGTTTAAGGACGGGGTGCTCAAACACAGCCTCGCCACCCTGCTGATTGACGCCGACGGCAAAATCATCTGGCGCGTGGACGGGTCCCAGTGGTCGCCGGAGGAGTTCGTCCGCAAGCTGCGGAAGGGGTGACCGCCATGTCCCGCCCCGCCTCATTGGACGGACGTCAGTGGCGGCAGGTCGCGCTGCTCACGCTCGGCGCGCTGGCGCTCTACCTCACGCTGCGGGCGCTGCCGACCGGCACCAACCTACATCAGCTCGACTTCACAGTGACCGGCACGGGCGCACTGGAGCTGTGCGATCCGGCCAACCCGCAGTTCGTCCCGGTCGTCGCCGCCCGTTCGCCGGTCACCCTGACCGTCACGCCGCAACCCGGAGACGACTACCGCTTCCTGCTCCATCTCGCCACCAGCTCGGGCAAACCCATCGGCCCCGCCGAGCTGCTGGAGGTTCACACCCGCAAGCTGCACCTGCTGATCGTGGACCCCAAGCTCGGCGACTACCAGCACGTTCATCCCGAGCCGACCGCCAACATCGGTGAATGGAGCTTCACGTTTGCTCCGGCCTTCACGACGACGTATCGGGTGTTCGCCGACTTCACGCCCATCGCCACCGGCCGCAGCCTCTATGCGAGCGCCGACATCGGAGGCACCGGACCGGCAGACTCCACTGGCGGTCCCGCAGCGCGGGACACGCCGCCGGCGTGGCCGGCGGAAACCTGGCGGGCCGAGCGCGACGGTTTCGTTTTCCAGCTCAAGCCGTCGGTGCAGCCCATACGTGCCGGCCAGCCGGTGGATTTGAACTTCATCCTCGCGCGCACCGATGGCGGCCCGGTGATCATGGAGCCGGTGATGGGCGCATTCGCGCATCTCGTGACGTTCGACGCGGCGCGCAGCGGCTTCGCCCACTTGCATCCCGATCCGGCCAACGCCGCGAATCTCTCGGTCACGTCCGCTCCATCCGCCGCGTCCGGCACGACGGCGGTGACGAATCCGCACCTCGCCTTCAAGCTCACGATCCCCTCACCCGGTCCCTACGTCATCTGGGCGCAGGTGAAGCTCGATGGCCACGAGCGCTTCGTGCCGTTCTGGTTCGAGGTCGCGCCGTGAGCGTCCGTAGCTGCCCGCCGGGTACAACGCAGGCTGGACTTGCGCGCCAAAAAGGTAGACTCTCCGCCCTCGCGCGTCTGGCTCACGCCCCCGCGCGATCTTTCCACCAACCTCCACCCACCGCATGAGCACTGACGCCGAACCGACCCCCGAGCCGGGCCTGCTGAGCTCCTTCTGGACTCACGTGGAGGAGTTGCGCCGTGCCATCATCCGCTCGGCCATCGCCATCGCCATCGCGTTCGTGGTCTGTTTCGCCTGTGGAAAAGAGATCGTGGGCGTGCTCGATTACCCCTTGCGGAATATCGACATCTTTACCAAGCCCGCACCCACGGTGACGTTTGAACTGGGCAAAAGCAAATTTGGGCCCTATGATGTCACCCGCGAGGAGTTCCCCGCGCTCCCTCCCGGCGACGCACCCCACGCGGTGTTTAAGTTCGGCACCAAACTGGTAGATGGGGAGCAAGTCATCACCCTGCGGCTCGACCCGGACGCCGATGCCGGGCAAAGTTTGCGCGTCCGGCTCAGCAATCTCACGCCCAATGAAGGATTTTTTGTCGGTTTTCGGCTGGCAATCTATGCGGCGCTAGTGGTCTCGTCCCCGTTTTGGATTTATTTCATGGGCAGCTTCATTCTCCCGGCGTTTCATCTGCACGAACGGAAAGTGATCTTCGGCTGGATGGGCTGGAGCGTGTTCCTGTTCTTGCTGGGGGTGGTATCCACCTACTGCCTGCTGCTGCCGGTGGCGTTGCGCGCCTCACTGGAGTATTCGCACTGGCTGGGTTTTGAAGCCACGTTCTGGCGAGCCGACTCCTACGTCAATTTCGTGTGCATCTTCATGCTCGGCATGGGGCTGGGGTTTCAGTTTCCGCTGGTGGTGCTGTTTCTGGTCAAGATCGGTCTGGTGAACCACCGGCAGCTCGCGAGCTGCCGGCGTTACGTCATCGTGCTGTCGTTTATCATGGGCGCGCTGCTGACCACCCCGGAAGTCATCACGCAGGTCGCCATGGCCGTGCCGCTTTGCCTGCTCTACGAGCTTTGCATCTGGATTGCCTGGTATTGGGACTGGAAAAAACGCCGCGCCTCCGGCGTGATCGAAACGTAATCCTGCATTCACCGCGCTCCCGGGGCCGCCGGACCCGCGCCGAACGCGGGCCGACTGGCAGCTTTTCCCGCTTGCGCCCGCCGCCGGGCGTTGCGCTGATCGCTCCCTTTCATCCACCATGATCCCTCCCGAAATTTTTTCCCACATCGAGAACATCAAGAAACGCGCCGGCCACCTATGGAGGTTTCTTTGACTGCGAACAAAAACTGCGCGAAATCGAGGCGATGGACGCCGAGATGGGCGCGCCCGCGTTTTGGGACAATAACGACCGCGCCCAAAAACACATCACCAGGCTGAACGGGCTGAAGAAGGCCGTACTCCCCGTCGTTGCGTTCCAGAAAAAATCCGACGACCTCGGCGTGATGCTCGAGTTGGTCGAGGCGGCGGAAGGCGCGGAGCGGGAGACTTACGCGAAAGAACTGGCCGCCACAGTCGCCGCCATGGTCACGGAGCTTGATGCGCTGGAGATCGCCTCGTTCCTCACCGGCCAGTTTGACCGCAACAACGCCATCTTCTCCATTCAGGCCGGGGCGGGTGGCACGGAGTCGAACGACTGGGCGGACATGATGTTCCGGATGTATATCCGCTGGGCGGAGCGGCGAGGCTTCACGCTCGAGGTCCAGGACGTGCAGCCCGGCGACACCGCCGGCATCTCCAAGGCCACCATTCTGATCAAGGGCGAAAACGCCTACGGTTACGCCAAGGCCGAACGCGGTGTCCACCGCCTCGTGCGCATCTCGCCGTTCGACTCGAACAAGCGCCGTCACACCTCGTTTTGCGCCGTGGATGTGATCGCCGAGATCACCGAGGACATTGCGATCGAGATTCCGGAGGATGAGATCAAGCGCGACGTGTATCGCTCCTCCGGCAAGGGCGGCCAGGGCGTCAACACCACCGACTCCGCCGTCCGCCTCACGCACATCCCGACCGGAATTGTGGTTGTCTGCCAGAATGAGCGCTCACAAATCAAAAACCGCGCCGCCGCCATGAACGTCCTCAAGGCCCGTTTGTATGAAAAAAGGCAAGATGAGCAGCGCGCCGAAATGGACAAGTTCTATGGGGAAAAAGGCGAGATCGGCTTCGGCAGCCAGATCCGCAGCTATGTCCTGCAACCCTACCAGATGGTGAAAGACCTCCGCACCGGCGTGAGCACGAGCGATACCCAAGGCGTGCTCGATGGCGACCTCGATCGCTTCGTCAACGCGTGGCTCCGCGCCGGCTGCCCGCGCCATCGGAACAAGGACATCCAGATGGAAGAGTAGCGCGGCCGCTACCCGCTGATTCCGTCTCTTGAAAGTTGTCCGTTGAGCCTTGTAGGTTGCAGGTTCAACCCGAACTATTCGCCGAGCCCATGTCCGCCCTCGCCTACGAAACGCTCCACGCCGCCCTCGCGGCCCAGCCGTTGTTCGAGGCGAAGTCGTGGCAGCTTTCGCCCGCGGCCTGGCCGCTCTCGCCCGAACAGCACACTCAGCTTGAAGCGATCGGCGCGGTGTGCCTCGAATTTCATCAGGCGCTCGAAACGCTGTATCTCCGCTCGGTCGCGGGCAAAAATCTCCTCCGCAACCGTCCGCTCCTCGCCCCGTGGGTCGCCGACTACCTCGACCGCGGCAAGCCCCCCGCCCTCGTCGCCCATGCGCGCGACCCGCGCAACCGCGGGGCATTTCCGGCGGTCCTCCGCCCCGACCTGCTGCTGACTGACGACGGCTTCGTGATGACCGAGCTCGACAGCGTCCCTGGTGGCATCGGCCTCACAGCCTTTCTCAACCGCCTCTACGGGCCCACGGGCGCCCCGCCGATCCTCGGTGCCGGCGACGCGATGATAACAAAATTTCATGCCGCCCTCGCCGCCCTACGTCCCACCCTTCGCAACCCCCTGATCGCCCTCGTTGTGAGCGACGAGGCCGCGACCTACCGCCCCGAGATGGCGTGGCTCGCACTCCAGCTCCAGCTCCTCGGCAAGCGTGTGTTCTGCCTCAGGCCGGAGGATATATTTCCGCTCGGCAGCGGCCTCTGTTTCGATGTCGAGGGCAATCCTGAGCGCATCGACATCATCTACCGTTTCTTCGAGCTCTTCGATCTGGCTAACATCCGCACGGAGAAATTTTTCTTCGAGGCGTGGACCGCCGGCGAGGTCGCGCTCACGCCGCCGCTCCGCCCGTTTCAGGAGGAGAAACTCGCGTTCGCGCTCTTCCACCACCATCTGCTCCAGGATTTCTGGGCCGAAACGCTCTCACCCCGGGCCCTCAAGCTCCTCCGCACCCTCATCCCGGCCACGTGGGTGATCGATCCCGTACCGTTGCCGCCCGGCGCGGTGCTCGACGGCCCGCGCGTGGGCGGCCATGCGCTCGCCGACTGGCGCGACCTCGCCGCCGCGTCACAAAAAGAGCGCGACCTCATCATTAAGATTTCCGGCTACCACGAGACCGCCTGGGGCGCACGCAGCGTCGTGCTCGGCAGCGACTGCTCCCGCGAAGAATGGCTGGCGGCTGTGGAAAACGCGATCGCCCTCGCGCCTGAAAACCTGCATATTCTTCAAGCCTACAAAAAACCCCGTCGGGTCGGACATCCCATCTACCCTGTTGCGGGCAAGGAAGGCCTGACCTCCCTGGCCTTGGCGAAGGAAGGACGTCTCCGCCTCTGTCCCTACTATTTCGTCCTCGACGGTCGCGCGCAGCTCAGCGGTGCGCTCGCGACCTTCTGCCCACCCGACAAAAAGATCATCCATGGCATGACCGACGCCGCCCTGCTGCCCTGCCACCTGCTCTGAGTCAGCCGAATCCACCAATAGAATTTGACCAAACTCTTCGGTTTCCTGTTTTGCGTAGGAACCGCAGCAGTCATCAAGCCAAATAGGCCTATTATTCGTCAGTAATGGGAGTCTTTGGTGTCTGTGCGTTACCAAACTCCCGTCTTGCCCACTGGGGTTTTCCCCCTAAATAGATGGGTTTGAAAAAATCGGCCATGATCTCTGCTCCTCGCCCTCTTATTACCGCGGACAACAAGGCCGCGCTCACCGCCAACACCGACCAAGCGAAACAAACCGCCACCCTCAAGGAGCAGGCCGCCACCCTCACGGCCCAGCTCAAGACCTTGCAGGCCGCAAACGAGAAGCTGGCCGCCGATAACAAGGCCGCCCTCGCCGCTAATGGCGATCAAGGCAAGCAAACCACCACCCTCAAGGAACAGGTGGCCCAGCTCACCGCCCAGCTTGATGTCGTCAGCAAGAATCTCCTCGCCGCCAAAGAGGACGCCGCCACCCAGACCAAGCAGGCGGCCGCCCTGAACACCCAGCTCGCCGACTCCGCCAAAGCCCTCGCCGCCGCCCAGGCCGCCGCCAAACATGCTCAGGCCGACAAGGACAAGCT
>JBAXLL010000128.1:0-5907 GCA_037134835.1 Verrucomicrobiota bacterium | reverse complement strand
CGACGGTCGTGCGTGGCGACTACCGCATCAACAGCATCTTTCTCCTCGGCACCACCGCCGATTACGCCCGCATGACCCGCTCCGACATGAAGGAGGGCCGTTTTTTCAGCGAGTTTGAGGCGCAGGCGGCACGCAATGTCACCGTCATCGGCTATGATGTGGCGGACGCGCTGTTTCCCAACAGCTCGCCGATCGGCCAGACCGTGCGCGTGGGGGGACGCAACTTCGAGGTGGTCGGCGTGGCCGCGAAGCAGGGCAGCTTTCTCGGCCTCTTTAGCTGGGACTCGATGGCGGTCATCCCGCTCGCCGCCTATCGCCGCTATTTCGCCTGGAACAACGACGGCGAAATCCGCGTGCAGGTGGACACCAAGCGAATGGCCGAGGCCCGGGACGAGCTGCGCGGCCTCATGCGGCGAGTGCGCCAGCTTGACCCGGCAGAAAAGGACGATTTTGAAATCAACGAACAGAGCACCATTCGTGAGCAGCTTGACCCGATCAAGAATGGCATCGCTCTCGGCGGGCTGCTCATCACCAGCCTGTCGCTCTTCGTCGGGGCCATCGGCATCATGAACATCACCTACGTGAGCGTGAAGGAGCGCACGAAGGAGATCGGCACGCGCAAGGCGCTCGGGGCGCGCCGCCGGACCATCCTGCTGCAGTTTCTCATCGAGGCGGTGTCCATCTGCCTCGTGGGCGGGCTGGCCGGGCTGCTGCTCACGCGCGGGCTGACAGCCGTGGTGGCGGTGCTCGCGCCGTCGTTCCCGCTGGTGTTTTCGCCGGGGCTCGTGCTCGCGGGCCTAGGCGTCTCGGTGGCGACGGGCATCATCAGCGGTTTCGCCCCCGCGTGGTCGGCGAGCAAGCTCGATCCGGTCGTGGCGCTGCGATATGAGTAATGCGGAGTGTGGATTTCGGAATGCGGAATTTTCAAGCCATGAAAGACAACGACCTTAAACAACGGACGAAAGCGTTTGCGCTGCGGGTGATTCGAATGAGCGAGGCGCTGCCGAAGAAGATGACCGCCGACGTGCTGGGACGGCAGATTGTGCGCTCGGCCACCTCGGTCGCGGCGAACTACCGCTCCGCGTGCCGGGGAAAGTCGCGCGCGGACTTCATCGCCATAATGGGAATCGTAGAGGAGGAGGCCGATGAGACGTGCCTCTGGCTGGAGTTAATCACCGAGTCCGGACTCCTGCCGGCAGAAAAAACTTCCGCCCTGCACACCGAGGCAGACGAGCTTACAGCCATCGCCGTCGCCTCAATCCTCACCGCGCGCTCGGCACGTTCGACATGACAATTTGTTCCATTCCAGCGTTCTCGCCCCACGCCGCGCCCATTTGGAAGGGGTCTTCCAATCCGCAATCCGCATTCCGCATTCCGCATTCCCCATGAGATTCACCGAGATCCTCCGCCTCGCCTTCGCGTCGCTCGGGGCCAACAAGCTGCGCTCGGCGCTCACCATGCTCGGCATCTCTGTGGGCGTGTTCTCCGTCATCGGCGTGATGACCGTCATCAGCGGGCTGCGCGCGCAGATTGAGACCGGCATGAGCACGCTGGGGGCGAACACGTTTCAGATCGACAAGTTTCCCGCCGTCACCCGCAACAATGGCGACCGGTCAAACTATGCCAACCGGCGCGACATTGATTACGCCCAGGCCAACCGGTTCAAGGAACTGATGGGCGAGGCCACGCCCGTCTGCCTGCAAATCTCGCGCGGCGGCATCACCGCCGCCTATCTCGACCGCAAGACCAACCCCAACGTTCAGCTCATTGGTACCGACGAAAACTACACCGCCAGCCTCGACTATGCCGTCGCCACCGGCCGCACCCTTGATCCCGGCGACGTGGATCTGGGCCGGCCTGTGTGTGTCCTTGGCTTTGACGTGGCCCTGTCCCTTTTCTCCGAGGAAAATCCGCTCGGACACATCGTGCGCCTCAACGGCCAAAATTACACGGTCATCGGGACGCTCGCGGCCAAGGGCAGCGCATTCGGCTCGAGTCGCGACAACTTCGTGCTCACCCCCATCAGCCGCTGGCTGCAGATTTACAGTCGCGCCGGCCGCTCCATCAAGGTCTCCGTGCAGGCGGCCAATGCAATCGCGCTCAACGCCGCGCAGGATCAGGCCATCGGCGCGATGCGGCTGGTGCGCGGGCTGAAGCCGGAGGACGGAAACGACTTTGAAATCGCCTCCAATGACTCGCTCATCGCCGCCTTCAACGAGATCGCCGGCGTGGTGGCCATCGGGGCGTTTGTCATCAGTGCCATTGCGCTCGTGGCCTCTGGCGTGGGCGTGATGAACATCATGCTGGTCAGCGTGACGGAGCGCACCCGTGAGATCGGCATACGCAAAAGCATCGGCGCGCGCCGGCGCAGCGTTCTTGTGCAGTTCCTACTCGAGGCCGTCGCCCTCTCTTTGATCGGCGGACTGGCCGGCGTGGCAGCAGGTGTGGCGGGCGGCAATATCGGCGCACTGATTTTTCATTACGACCTGATTTTCCCATGGGGGTGGGCGCTGACGGGCCTGCTGGTGTGCGGCTTCATCGGCGTTACCTTCGGCCTGTATCCGGCGTGGAAAGCATCCAATCTCGATCCCATCGAGGCGCTGCGGTTTGAGTGAGCCGCCGAGCTGCGACCGGAAACCATCAACATTGAACCTTCAAAGTTCAATAGATCTCCGGTGAGCGAACGAGTTTTCCGTCTTTGGACGTTGACCGTTCAGCGTTGAGTGCTGGACGTTGCGTCGCGAGTCGGCTCGCGGCGTCACGCTCACCCTTACTTTACCGGCAGGATACTACCGTCCGGACCGTAAAATAGCTCTTTCACCTTCACGCAACGCAGGTGGCTCTGACCGCCGGAGAGCGTCGCATCGTGATGAAAGAGCCACCAGCGGCCTTTGAACTCAACGATGGAATGGTGCGTCGTCCAGCCGACGACCGGCTCCAGAAAACGCCCCCGATAGGTAAACGGCCCGCGCGGACTGGTGCTCGTGGCATAGACGAGATAGTGCGTATCGCCTGTCGAATAGGAGAGATAATAAAGCCCTTGGTATTTGTGCATCCACGGGCCCTCGAAATAACGGCGGTCGTGATCGCCCGCGAGGAGCGGCTGGCCGCGCTCGTCGAGGATCTGGAGCTCGGTGATGCCGCCCTTGAACGACTTCATGTCATCGCTCAACTCAGCCAGGCGCGGGCCGATGGCCGGCTCGTTGGCGGCCGGCTCCTTGCCATGGGCGTCATACTCGCCCGTTCGCCACCGCTGGAGCTGTCCGCCCCAGATGCCGCCTCAGACCAGATAGGCCGGGCTGTCGTCGTCCATCAGGGAGCACGGATCAATGCTGTAGCTGCCCTTGATCGGCTCAGGCTCGGCCTTAAACGGGCCCTCGGGCCGGTCGCTGATGGCCACTCCCAGACGGAAGACCCCCTGTTTGTCCTTCGCCGGGAAGTAGAGATAATAGCGTCCGTTCTTGCTCGCGGCGTCGGGTGCCCAGAGCTGTTTGTCGGCCCAGGGCACGTCCTTCAGGTCGAGCGCAATGCCGTGGTCCGTCACCGGGCCGCCGATGGCGGCAAGCGAGAGTACATGGTAGTCCACCATGTCATAATGAGCGCCAAGGTCATCGCTCGGCACGCCACTGTCGCGGTCATGCGAGGGATAAATGTAGACCTTGCCCTCAAAAACGTGGGCAGAAGGATCGGCGGTATAAATATGGGTAACGAGGGGTTGGTCGGACATGGTGGGCAAATTTTTCCGTCCGGCGTGGCGAAAGGCCAGTATTTTTTGCAGAGGCGGAGCAATCGGCCAGTTCCGTTGAACCGGACCACTACCACTCCGGAGGTGAATGACGGTTCGGTGGCACGCTCACACAAGCTCCAGCCTATCTGCCCCAAAAATCCGGCTTGGCCTTACGGCACGTGCCGCCAATGCTACACTCCCATTCCCTATGAAAATTTGCTGCATCGGCGCCGGCTACGTCGGCGGGCCCACCATGGCGGTCATCGCCCAGAAGGCCGCGGACATCCAAGTGACGGTCGTGGACATGAGCGCCGCGCGCATTGCCGCGTGGAACTCCGACACGCTCCCCATCTACGAGCCGGGCCTCGACGAGGTCGTGCGCCAGTCGCGCGGGCGGAATCTGTTTTTCTCCACCGAGGTCAAAAAAACCATCGCCGAGGCCGACATCATTTTCGTCGCGGTCAACACGCCCACTAAGACCTACGGTGTCGGCGCAGGCCGGGCGGCGGATTTGCGTTTTATCGAGTCGGTCGCGCGCACCATCGCCGAGGTCGCAACTACCCCGAAGATCATCGTGGAAAAATCCACCATCCCGGTAAAAACCGCCGAGACCATCCAGCAAATCCTCGCCGCCAACGGCACCGGGGTAAAGTTTCAGGTGCTCTCCAACCCCGAGTTTCTCGCCGAGGGCACGGCCATCGCCGATCTCTTCAACCCTGACCGCGTGCTCATCGGCGGCGAGCGCACCCCGGAAGGCGAGGCCGCGATCGCCACGCTCGTGGGCGTCTATGCCCGCTGGGTGCCGCGCGAGCGCATCATCACCACCAATCTCTGGTCCTCCGAACTCTCCAAGCTCGTCGCCAACGCCTTCCTCGCCCAGCGCATCTCCTCGATCAACTCCATCTCCGCCCTCTGCGAGGCCACCGGAGCCGATGTGGATGAGGTGGCCAACGCCATCGGCAAGGACTCGCGCATCGGCCCGAAATTTCTGAAGGCGTCCGTCGGCTTCGGCGGCTCCTGCTTCCAGAAGGACATTCTCAACCTCGTCTATCTGTGCGAGCATTTCGGCCTGCCCGAGGTCGCGCACTACTGGGAGGGGGTCGTGAAGATGAATGACTGGCAAAAGCACCGCTTCGCCGCGCGCATCGTGCGGACGCTGTTCAACACCGTCGCCGACAAGCGCATCGCCGTGCTCGGCTTCGCGTTCAAGAAGGACACCAACGACACCCGCGAGTCCGCCGCCATCAGCGTGTGCCGCGACCTGCTCGCCGAGCAGGCCACCGTCGTCGTCTATGATCCCAAGGTGCCCGCCGCCGAGATCCTCGCCGATGTGTGCGGCAAAGGGCACACCAACCCGCGTCTCATCGTTGCCGCCAACCCCGCCGAAGCCTGCGCAGGCGCGCACGCGCTTGCCGTGCTGACCGAGTGGGACGAGTTCAAGGCGCTCGACTACGCGAAGATCTTCGCCGCCATGCAAAAGCCCACCTTTGCCTTTGACGGCCGCAACATCCTCGACCTGCCCAAGCTACGGCAAATCGGTTTCCGCGCCTTCGGCATCGGGAAGTGAGCGCGGCAGAAGCGGCTATGCTTTATCTCAGAGGCACGGAGAGCCGGAAACGTGAATACTGAAACCATCCACCCCACACCGGCCTATCCGCCGCGTTTCTCTCCCCCACTCCGCCACACCACATCTTCTTCGCCCTTCCGCGATTGCCTTGACCTTTCCCTTACCACCCTAACATTTTGTTTCTTCTCTTCCCCATGAAACCGTACCGCTCCCTTCCCCTCCTCGCCTCGCTCATCGCTTGGCCGATCCTCGCCTCCGCGCAGCCCGCCGCTTCGGCTCCCGCGCCCGCCGCCGCCACTCCGGCCCCGGCCGTCACCCCCGCCGAGTTCACCGCCTCCGGTATCGGCATGGGCCCGACCATCGCCGCCGACGCCACCGTCGCTAAGGTCCAAGGTGGTTTCCGCTTCACCGAAGGCACCGCCACCGACGCCAAGACCGGCGACGTCTATTTCGTGGACCAGGACAACAACCGTATCCACAAGTGGAGCGCCGCCGACAACAAGGTGACCCTCTTCCTCGAGCCCACCGGCTATTCGAACGGCGAATACTTCGACGCCAAGGGCAATCTCATCGCCTGCGCCGACGAGAAAAACGAGCTCTGGTCCATCACCCC
>JBAXLL010000127.1:0-5908 GCA_037134835.1 Verrucomicrobiota bacterium | reverse complement strand
CCAGTTGCAAAAATCGCTGCTTCAGCGCGATGGTACAAGCACCCAAACACTTTGGCGCGAACAACGTGGTTTGCGCTCCGAGCCAGGGTGCCTCTTTACAATCCCACCTCCATGTTGATTGTTCGCCTCAACCCCCAAGCCTTTAGCACCGGTGCAAGCCAACGCACGCTGGGCACGGGGACGCTCAAAGTGCCTAACCACAACCAGTTGCTGCAACTGGTGCTGGCGCGCAACCCTGCGGAGCTAGCCCCCGCCCGGGCCACAGAAGCCCCGCCCACCAAGGCCGCCGCCGCACCGCGTGCGGGAACGCCCGGAGCCGCGCCCGGGGCGCCCGGCGGGCCGCCGCGACCGCGTCCGCCGGCGTTGAGGCCACCGAGACCGCCGGGAAACGACACGTCGTCGAGCATCGAGCCCTGACCCGCGCGCCAGAGCACACCGGCGGCGCGAGGGTTGCGCGTGCCGGTGCCGATGCCGAGCGACACGATGATATTTTTTCCGTCGCGCGGGGCGGAGATGACGCCGACAGGCTCGCCCTCGCCGGCGAAGTCCGCCGAGCCGTCAATCAGGCCGATCTGCGTGGAGTTGGGATTGAGGCCGATGAGCACGGAGTCGGGCCGCAGCTTGAGCGAGGAGCGGACGTGGTAGGTGCCGGCGGGGAAGAACAGCACGGGGTGCTCGGCGACCGCCTTTTGTAGCGCGTCGGTGTCGTCCACTGCGCCGCCCTGCACGCCGAGCGTGCGGACGTTGACCCAACTCTCCATCGGCGGGAGCGCGGGGATGTCGCTGGGGGGCAGCGGGGCCGGCTGGGTGAGCACGCGCTCACGGTGCTGGAAACGCACGCCCTGCTCGCGCCCGTCGGGGCCGATCGCGAGGCCGAGCGAGAGGTGCTCCACGACGTAGTGCGGACCGGGCGCGGCGACGGGATTGTCGCCGGCGGTGAAGCGAGGGACGTTGCTGCACGAGATGTTGGCGAGGGTAATTTCCGAGTGGTGGTTGCGCCAGTCGCCGACGGCGAGGGCGGTGTCGGTGATGTTTTCCAGCCGCAGGTCGCGGGCATAGAGCTGGTCAACCTCACCAGGGCTGACCTGGAGCGCTACGGGCATGTGGGCGAAGCTCACGCGCACAAGCGTGAAGCCGGCCTCCATCGTCCGGATGCCCGCGACCCGCTGGCCGTCGAACGTCGAATCCATCAGAAGAAACTGCCACACCGGCGCGGTGCGTTTGGTGATGATGCCGTACTCGCCGCCGTGGACATGGATGTCGCTCGCCTCGTTTCCGATGTCCTCGGCCGCGGCGCGCGCAGTACCGACCTTGAAGTCCATATGCGTGAGCATGCTGTGCTGCGCAACGTGGAAGCGCACCGCGATGGCGGCGGGGTTGCCGTCCAGCAGCTCGAAGTCAATGTTGGCCATCCCGCTGTAGAACGTGAATTCGCTCCCGTCCACGACCGGCTGGCCCGGTTGCACCCGTGCATCCGTGAACTGCACCATGTAACGCCGCTCGCCCTCCTGAAAACCCGGGGTGCTCGCGCCGAGCACGAAGACCGGACGCTTCGTCCCATAGCCGATGAGGCGGATGCCCTTCGGCACATAGACGGTCTTGCCGAGGCGGTAGCGGCCTTCCGGGATGAGCACCACGCCGGAGCCCTGCACGCGATTGATCGCCTGCTGGAGCGCATCGGCGTCATCGCCCGCACCGTCGGCGGCGGCCCCGAACGCCTCCTTGGTGAAATCCACGGCGCGCGCGTCGTCCGGGCGCAGGGGATAAAATGACTGGGCGCGCAGCGGCGCGGCAAAGCCAAGGACGAGACAAGTGACCAGCCCCGCGACGCGCGCGGCGAGAGGCAGGGGGCGGGCTGACAGGGTGCGGGTATGGGACGGCATGGGGTTATCAGGGAGGGCGGGGATGTTGGGCCCAGTCAAGCCGCGCTTCAATCCAAGAGTTCTGAGGCGCGCGGCCCAGGCCGAGGCCCGGCCTCGAATGGCTGACGGTGCCTAGGTGACGCCACCCCACACGGCTAAACCGGCCTCTTCCGGCTAATCCCTTTCGGCTGACCCTGTTTTTAGTAGACCAGCCCCCACGTCGCCAGGATTCGCTTGGCCTCTTCCAGCGACACCTCTCGGCTCATGAATGATTTTCCATCGTGAACAGTTATAGTCCAAGGATTTTCACCGGCCTGCTTCTCTCGCCGATGATCGTAGCCAATCCTTAGCACGGCCTCCAGCGGACCTTCGGCGGGATCGTTAAAGATTGGCCCGTAGAAAATGTCGGTTTCCACGGTTGGACTTCCATTGCTGACCTCGACTGCTTTTCCACCCCATCGAGAGCCAGAGCCGGGATCGGCCGGCATGATCCAGTGCTCACCGGTGTGATCGCCGGGATTCCGCAATATCGCATTGCTGGGAACAGGTCTGATGCCTTGTGCGACGCGATGCTCATTCCAGCTCGTCCCAAATTTTCCCGCGCTGGCCCCGGGACCAAGCCTGCGACATCCGGCGACGATAAAAATCGCGGTCAGCAAGCAGCAAAGTAATAGGGGAAATTTCATCGACGACTTCGGCGAAGACCGAAAGGTCTATTCCTTCACCTGCCGGGTGAAAACTCGAAACTGCATTGCTGATTGATCATCTGTGCACATCCGTGTTCCGAGCGAAGCGAGAGTCTGACCATCCGTGGTTTCAATAGCGTTGTTTAGGTTCAAAACAGTTCCGGCTGCGTGTAGCGTCGCCGTGCCTCGGCCAGCGTGCCGCGCATTTCCATTTCCTCCAGCAGCCGGAACAGCTCCGCCGGCTGTGGCGCGGGCGGCTCCGCCGCCACGGTCGGCAGCGCGAGATCCAAGGTGACAAGCCGGCGGTTCAGCCGGAGCCGCTCCGCGTCTGCCGCGACCCCCGTACGGAAACGTTCGGGTGCCAGGTCCGCCGCGTGGGCCAGCACTCCGTCGAGGCTGCCATGCTCAGCGAGCCATTTCGCCGCCGTCTTGGGGCCGACACCCGTCACGCCCGGGATGTTGTCGGCCGTGTCGCCGACCAGCGAAAGGTAGTCGGCAATTTGCGCCGGCGGCACACCATATTTTTCCCGCACCCCGCCCGCATCGAGCACGCGCCAGCCGAGCTTGGGGTTGGCCGACGGCGGTGGAAGCAGCATTTTCACCTGCCCGTCCACGATCTGCGCAAAATCCTTGTCGGAGCTCACGATGAGCACCTCATGCCCGGCGCGCGCCAGCGCGACCGCCTGCGACGCGAGCAGGTCGTCGCTCTCGACGCCATCCTGCTCGATGCCCACGCAGCCCAGCGCGCGGGTCAGCGCCTTGAGCGGCGCAATTTGTTTCGACAGCGCCTCCGGCATCTCGGCGCGCTGCGCCTTGTAACCAGGGTGGAGGGCGAGCCGGCCCTGCGATCCGCCGAGATCGAAAAATACCAGCGTGCCGGCGGGCCGCTCCTGGTCGGCGAGCATCCAGAGCGATTTCACCCAGCCATGCAGCGCGCCGGTCGGAAATCCGTCCGCGCGCGTCAGCTCCGGCAGCCCGTGAAAGCAGCGGTAGGCGAGGTTGAAGCCATCAACAAGGAGCCATTTGGCCATGCCCGCCAGCAAGGGTCGCACGGCGCGGCCATGCAAGCCAGATGACGGCCAGACCGGTAGGTCCGGGCCGGTCCGGAGCCGAGGCTCCGCGGTTCACTCCTCCTGCGACTGCAGGGCGGCGACGACATTGAAATCCTCCAAGGTCGTCGTATCGCCCTTCACCGTGCCGCCCGCGGCGATTTCCTTCAGGATGCGCCGCATGATTTTGCCGCTGCGTGTCTTGGGCAGGCCGGCGGCGAAGCGGACGTCATCAGGACGCGCGAGCGAGCCAATCTCCTTTGCGACGTGCGCCCGCAGCTGTTCCTTGATTTCAGGCGAGGCGGTGAAGGTGTTTTTGAGCGAGACGAAGCAGACGAGCGCCTGCCCTTTGAGTTCGTCAGGCCGGCCCACGACCGCCGCCTCGGCCACGGCCGGGTGCGAAACGAGCGCGCTCTCAACCTCGGCGGTGCCGATGCGGTGGCCGGAAACGTTCAGCACGTCGTCAATGCGGCCCACCACCCAAAGGTATCCGTCCTTGTCGAAACGGGCGCCGTCGCCGCAGAAATAATAGCCGGGCAGTTCGCTCCAATATTGTTTCTTGAAACGTTCATCGTCGCCCCAGAGCGTGCGCAGCATCGAGGGCCACGGCGAGGCGAGGAACAGTTTTCCCCCGCTGCCGCGCGGCACCTCCACGCCGTTTTCGTCCAGCACCTTAGGCACGACCCCGAAAAACGGCCGGGTACAGGAGCCGGGCTTCGTCGCGGTGACACCGGGCAGCGGCGTAACCATGATCGCACCCGTCTCGGTCTGCCACCAAGTGTCCACAATGGGACAGCGTTTCTTGCCAATGATCGTGTGATACCACATCCACGCCTCGGGGTTGATGGGCTCGCCGACGGAGCCGAGCAGGCGCAGCGAGGCCAGGCTGTGCTTTTTGACGTAGTCGTCGCCCCAGCGCATGAACGCCCGGATGGCCGTGGGTGCGGTGTAGAAAATGGTGACGCCGTGGCGGTCAATGATGTCCCAGAAGCGGTCGGGTTCGGGATGGTTGGGCGCGCCCTCATACATGAGGACGGTCGCGCCGTTGGCGAGCGGGCCATAGACGACATAGCTGTGGCCGGTGATCCAGCCGACATCGGCGGTGCAGAAATAAACATCCCTCTCCTTGAGATCGAAAACGTATTTCGAGGTGATCGCCGTCCCGAGCAGGTAGCCGGCGGAGGTGTGCAGGACGCCCTTCGGCTTGCCCGTCGAGCCGCTGGTGTAGAGGATGAACAGCGGATGCTCGCTGTCGTGGGCGGCAGCCTGGTGAGCGGTGGAAGCACCCGCCGTCATCTCGTGCCACCACCGGTCGCGGCCCGGCTCCATGGCGACAGGCTGGCCGGTGCGCTTGAGGACCACGACATGCTGCACGCTCGGCGTGCCGACGAGGGCGCGATCCACATTGGGCTTGAGCTCGATGAGCTTACCCCGCCGCCAGCCGCCGTCGGCCGTGATGACGACCTTGGCCTGGCAGTCATTCACCCGGTCCTTGATCGCCTCGCTCGAAAAGCCGCCGAAAATGACGGTGTGAATGGCCCCGAGCCGCGCGCAGGCGAGCATCGCGACGGCGGCCTCAGGCACCATCGGCATGTAGATCGCGGCCCGGTCACCCTTGCCGAGGCCGAGGGCCGTGAGGACGTTGGCAAACTGGCAGACCTCGCGGTGGAGCTGCGCGTAGGTGAGGGTGCGCACGTCGCCCGGCTCGCCCTCGAAGATGATGGCGGCTTTGTTCGCCCGTGCACCGTCGAGATGCCGGTCGAGGCAGTTTTCGGCGATATTGAGTTTCCCCCCGAGAAACCACTTCGCGTGCGGCAGTTTCCATTGCAGCACTTTTTTGAAGGGTTTCCGCCATGACAGCAGCTCCTTGGCCTGCCGGCCCCAAAAATTTTCTGGGGTGTTGACAGACTCCGCATAAAGTCTTTTGTAGGCGGCATCACTCCCAAGGTTCGCTTGGCGTTGAAACTCGGCCGACGGCCTGAATTTCCGGTTTTCCCGGGACACTGAAGTAATCGTCTGGTTCGCGTTCGTCACGTTGGTTGGCTGGTGGGGGATGGAGATCGCGGGCGAAGTTGCGCGCGTGGTTTCTTTTCCCCGTCCTGTCCTCCCCCGTCAAGCGCAAGAACCGAATCCCTATCCCTGTCCGCGTCTTATTAATTCTTCATGGCAACCAAATCAGTAAAATCCAAAGCCCCTGCCCGCGCATCTGCCAAAGGCAAATCTCCCCGCGCCCGCAGCAAGTCCGCCTCCCCGAAGTCGGCCAAACTGTCGTCGGCAGACTCCCCCGTTAGCGAGGCTGCACCCGCGGCAC
>JBAXLL010000126.1:0-5908 GCA_037134835.1 Verrucomicrobiota bacterium | reverse complement strand
GTTTTATTGGTCGCCGTAGAGCACCCAGGTGTCCTTGCTGCCCCCGCCCTGCGAGGAGTTGACGACGAGCGAACCGGGGCGGAGCGCGACGCACGTGAGGCCGCCTGGAATGATGACCGGTTTTTCGCCGTAGAGGATGAACGGGCGCAGATCAATGTGCCGACCGGCGAAGCCGCCGTCGTCATAGGTGGGGTGGCGCGAGAGCGAGACGACGGGCTGCGCGATGTAGTTGCGCGGCTCGGCGAGCACGCGCTGGCGGAACTCCTCGCGTTCGGCGGCGCTGGCCTGCGGGCCCATCAGCATGCCGTAGCCCCCGGCTTCGTTGGCCGCCTTCACTACGAGTTTGTCAATGTTTTCGACGATGTACTTGCGGTCGGCCTCTTCGTTGGCGAGGTAGGTCGGCACGTTCGGCAGGATCGGCTCCTGATCTAGGTAGTATTTGATCATGCGCGGCACGAAATAATACATGACCTTGTCGTCGGCGACTCCGGTGCCGATGGAGTTGGCGAGCGAGACATGGCCCGCGCGGAGCGCATTGATCAGGCCGGGGACGCCAAGTGCGGAATCGCGGCGGAAAACGGTCGGGTCGAGGAAGTCGTCGTCAATGCGGCGGTAGATGACATGGACCGGGCGCAGGCCCTTGGTCGTGCGCATCCACACGCGTTCGTCGCGCACCAGCAAGTCCCGGCCCTCCACAATCTCAATGCCCATCTGACGGGCGAGATAGGTGTGTTCGAAGTAGGCGGAGTTGTAGGCGCCGGGCGTGAGCAGCACGACGGTCGGCTCGGCGACGCCCGGCGCGGCGACATGCTGCAGCACTTTCAGCAGCTCGGCGGGATAGTGCTCGACGGGGCGCACGCCGCACTCCTCGAAGCTGTCGGAAAACGTGCGCTTGATGGCGCGGCGGTTCTCAAGGACGTAACTCACGCCTGATGGGCAGCGGCCGTTGTCCTCGAGGACGAGGTAGTTGCCCTTGTCGTCCCGGATGAGGTCGGTGCCGCAGATGTGGATGTAGATGTCCCGCGGGACGTTGAAGTTGACGAACTCGCGCCGGAAGTGCTTCGCCGAGAAAACGTAGTCCGCCGGGATCGTGCCATCCTTGAGAATGTGCTGCTCATGGTAGATATCGCGAAGGAAGAGGTTGAGCGCGGTGATGCGCTGCACCAGGCCGGCCTCAAGGTGCTCCCATTCACGCGCCGGGATGATGCGCGGCATGAGGTCAAAGGGGAAGATGCGCTCCGCCCCCTGCGAGTCGCCATAGACGTTGAAAGTAACGCCCTGCCGCAGGAACGCGAGATCCACGGCGCGGCGTTTGGCGTCGAACTCGGCCCGGCTCAGCCCGGAAAATTTTTCTAAGAACCGGGCGTAGTGCGGCCGCGCCCGGCCCTTGGCGGCGAGCACCTCGTCGAAAAAGCCGCCGGTGTCGTAAGGCTTGAAAAAGCCCGGTGGCACGGGGGAGGAACCGGCCGCCGCAGGGGCGGCAGGGGGAGAGTCGGTGGCGGGAGGCATGGCGGTTTGACGACCTTTAGCAGGTCGCGTGCAAAGTTGCAGGATTTTTCGCGGCGGCAGACGAAATCCCGGCAAAAATAGCATTTGCCATTTGCCTCGCTGGGCACGTCCGACCAACCATCCTCACGCCATGCTGCCCGACGCCGACCACCGCATCAAGCTCCCCGTCTTTGAGGGGCCGCTCGATCTGCTGCTTTTTCTCATCCGCAAGAGCGAGCTCGACATCTACGACATCCCCATCGAGTCGGTCACCCGGCAATACATCGCCGTACTCCGCTCCATGCAGCAGCTCGACCTGGAGGTCGCGGGCGACTTTTTTGTCATGGCCGCGTCGCTTATGGAGATCAAGAGCCGCATGCTCCTGCCGCGTGGCGAAGCGGCGGTGGATCCCAACGCGGAGGACGACGGCTTTGACCCGCGCTGGGAGCTCGTCAACCAGCTCATCCAATATAAAAAATTCAAGCACGCCGCCGCCCGGCTCGACGAACTCGCCGTCGCCCAGCGCGACATGCTCGCGCGGCATGTCTCTGTGCTCTCGGCCGACCGTGCGCTCAAGCCGGTTGGCCGCCTCGACCTGTGGACGACGTTCAACCAGGTGCTCCGCCGCCTGGCCGACAAGCTCGTCGTGGGTGAGATCAAGGACGAGCAGGTGACGGTGTCCGACAAGATGGAGGAACTGCTCGTCCTCACGCGCACGCGGCCGAAGTTTGTCTTTTCCGAGCTGTTCACCGGCCCGGTCAACCTGCGTGTGCTGGTGGCGACATTTCTGGCCGTGTTGGAGCTCACCCGCCTCGGCCGGCTGCGCCTGCGGCAGAACGAGGCCTTCACCGACATCGAGTGCTCGGCACGGGAGGACGCGCCGCCGGATGAAAACCCGCTTGAAACGCCCGCCGAAGCAGGCACGGTGACGGTGTGAGCAAAAAACCGACCAAGCCCGCGCGCGCCGCCACGCCGGCCAAAGCCAAGCCCAAAGGGACCGCCGGACTCCTCGGCCTCGCGCTCGACAACGACGACGGCCACAAGCGCATGACCACCGGCGAGCAGTTCATGCTCGTGGGCGGCTCCGAGGAGACGCACGGCCGCATGACGGAGACTGTCGTGAAGACCTTCGAGGAGCTGAAGCGCCGGCACAAGCGCCTCGAAACCGTCGAGCCCAAGGAGCTCGTGGAGATTCTGCAAAAGTCCACGCCGCAGTAAGCGTGGTCTGAAATGAAGCTGAAAAACCGTCTCTCCAATGACTATAATCGCCCTTGCCGGACGGCGATGTTGATCCAGCTCATGCTTTTCGCCCTGCCTTCGATCGCGATCAGTAGAGAACCAGTTATGGCATTTGTGCTTTTCACCAGCGCTATTTTCTGGCTGATGGTGCTCGCGATTTGTCTGAACCGACCCGAGAAACCGACAGAGGGTGACTTGAGGTTTATCTATCGTGGATTGATCTGGCTGGGCATGGGCGCTTTGGTTGTCGGCCAAATTGTTATTGTTTAGCTTGTATCGTCACAGTTGCTTTTTCATCTGGGTCACTTTCTCTTCAATTCACATTATGTCCGCCAACATTACCAACCTCGACGCCACTTCCTTCAAGACCGCCATCGCCGCGGGCACGCCCACGCTGGTGGATTTCTGGGCGCCATGGTGCGGCCCGTGCAAAGCCATTGCGCCTCTCCTTGAGGAGCTTGCGACGGAACTGACCGGCAAGGTCGCCATCGCCAAGCTCGACATTGACGCGCCCGGCAACGACGCCCTCGCCGCCGAATACGGGGTGCGCGCCATCCCGACCATGCTGCTGTTCAAAAACGGCGCGGTCGTGGACACGCTTGTCGGCATGATGCCGAAGGCCGCGATCAAGGACAAGCTGATGGCCCGGCTGTAAGCCGGGTCACGGACGGGCGGTAGCCGGAGGCGGAAGGGAAGCCGCAGGGGCTTTGCCTGCTGGCTTGGCGTCGGCGGGTTTGGGGGTGAACTTGAAGGACGTGCTGCCGATGGAAATGCTGAAGGCATTGCCCGGCAGCGCGGCCACCGACGGGGTGCTGATGATTTCGGCGGGCTTGCCGTTGGTGCCGGCGCGTTCGAAAGACAGCTGATAGCGAATGGCGGCAGTGCCGTTGGCCTCAGGCATCTGCGTGGGCGTGACTTTGACCGTGGTGCCGCCGGTGCCGGGAATCACGGTGGTCTGGCCGATGGTGAAGGCCACGGATTGGGAGACCGGTTTGCCGTCAATCTGAATTTCGACCTCCCCGGCGATGACGGACGGGTCATTGGGCGCAGGTGATTGGACGGCCGTTGCCGTCTTGAGTTTGACGGATTTGTCCACGCCGTCCTTGGCCAGGGCGAGGGTTTCATTTTTGTCGTCGTAGCTGGCGAGCGTCCAGCCATTGAAGGTCTGGCCGACGCTACGCCATTGGGTCTGGCTGGTCTCGGTTTCGACCAGACCGTAGGTGGACTTGTCGCCAAACTCGATCATGCCGGTGAATTCAATCTCCGCATGGGCCTGCGGCGATGCGGCGAGGAGAAGGGCGAGCGACAAGGCAAGCGGGCGCATGGGAAGATGATAGTCCCATGCCAGCAGGCCAATGCCCGCCCGTCCAGCGCCAAAACCTTATGACCTCCGACCTATGGCACCCCCTCAACCCGCGCATTGACAAGCCCGGTCCCGGCCTATCTACTGAGCCTTTTCCCATGTCCATCCTTCTTGGTCTGCTCAATTTCGTGCTCCTCCTGACCTCTGTGTCCCTCGTCTTGGTCGTACTTATGCAAAAGACCAAGGACGGCGGCATGGGCGCAGCCTTGGGCGGCGGTGCGACCGAGTCGGCCTTTGGCCATGAGACGGGCAACGTGCTCTCCAAGTTCACGATCAACGCGGCCGTCGTGTTCTTTGTGCTCTCCTTTGTGCTCTATCTCGGCCGCATTTATCAGCACAAGCACCCCACTTCTGACGGTGACGACGTGTTGCAAAAGATGGCCGTGCCGGCGGCCACGCCGGCTACGACGAACCCTCTGTCCTTGCCCGGCCTCGCCCCGTCTCCCGCCTCCGGTGGCACGTCGGCCCCGGGCGCGACTACGCTTGGCGTGTCCACCACCGGTACGGCTCCAGCCGCGAATGCTCCCGTCGTGCCGGCGCCGGCGGAAGCGCCCAAGCCCGCCACGCCCTGAGCCGTGTGCCTGCGCGCCGCCAACCTGAGTTTGTTTCCAAGGCAGGCGGTTTCAGCCTGTCTTGCGCTTTTACTGCTGGCGACAGCGGGCGAGGCCAACGCCCAGGCCCGCCGGCCCGGTGGCGACCCGCCTGGCTATTGGCAGGGCAAGCCCGATCAGGAGCACGGACGGAAGATTTTGGAGGCGTTTCGTCAGAACGGCTGGGGCTTGGGCGGGGCGTATTACCTAGAGTTTGAGCTGCGCGTTCTGCCTCGCCGGGGTGATGAGCGCACCGTGCCGGGCCAGATGTGGGGTGGGCGCAACGACCATGGCCCCCTGAGCCGCATTGTGCTCCAGCCCGGGGAGAAGGACGCCGAACGGCGGCTGCTCGTGCAAGTCGGCACCGAGAGCAAGGTTTGGAGTTGGCCGGCCGAGGGTGTTAATCAGCTTGGCGGAGGGTCGGAGCTGGGGGTGGCGGCGCTATTTCGTCCGCTCGCCGGGACCGATCTCACGGCCTTTGACTTGCAGATGCCCTTCCTCTACTGGCCGGATTTTGCTTACGAAGGGGTCGCGCCGGTGTTGGGTAACAGTCCGGCCAATGTATTTCTGCTGCGCCCCCCCGCCGCGATTCGCGCGCTCCGTCCGGAGCTGTCCGGTGTGCGCGTCTGGCTCGACGGGCAATACAACGCGCTGCTGAAGGCGGAGCAGCTCGGCCGCGACGACCGGCCGCTCAAGTCCATCGAGGTGCTCGATCTCATCAAAGTGGACGTGATGGCTGGCGGCAAGAAGACGGACGAGCAGTGGATTGTGAAGCGGGTGGATGTGCGCGACGAGGCGACGCGCAACAAGACCCAGTTCGTCGTGACCGGTGCGGCACTGGGGCTGGCGCTTGCGCCGGCGCTCTTCGAGCCCGCGCGACTGAGTGACACGATCGCGCCGCCGGCGGCGGACCAGGTGCGGCGCATCCGTCCGTAAGATTGGCGCGGTCGTGCCGGGGTGGACGGTAGAGCATTTTTTTATTTTCTTGGACGCAAGCGCCCGACCAGAAAGGGCAGACCGATGGTCGCGCAGCGTGGCGTAGCTACAAGGACCAGTCTGTGACTGGCCTCCGCAGGCCGGTTACAGACCGGCCCTGCTTTAACCACGTCGATTCACGCACACTTTCGACTCAACGGCCTGCGTCCGCTCGGGTTTGATGCGTCAATTTAGAGCGAAGTTATCCCCTCCTCCGACCCTCCGTCGTAGCGCGGGCAACCTGCCCGCGCTC
>JBAXLL010000125.1:0-5915 GCA_037134835.1 Verrucomicrobiota bacterium | reverse complement strand
GTCTATGAGAACACCGGCCGGGGCGAAAAGGCGTGGGATGTGTTCAGCCGCCTGCTGAAGGATCGGATCGTGTTCCTCGGCACGCCGATTGACGATATGGTCGCCAATCTCGTCATTGCGCAGATGCTCTATCTGCAGATGGAGGACTCGAAGAAGGAGATCCACCTCTACATCAACTCGCCTGGCGGCATTGTTACCGGTGGCATGGCAATCTACGATACGATGAACTATCTCCAGTGCGACATCGTCACCTATTGTGTCGGACAGGCCGCCAGCATGGCGACGGTACTGCTGGCCGCGGGTACGAAGGGCAAGCGGTTCGCGTTGCCCAACTGCCGCGTGATGCTGCACCAACCCAGCGGCGGCGCCGGCGGCCAGACGGCCGACATCGCGATTGCGGCCAAGGAAATTCTCCGCTGGCGCGAGACGCTCAATCGCGCCATCGCCCGCCACACCGGCCGGACCGCCGAGCAAATTGAAAAGGATTCTGACCGCGACTACTACATGAGCGCGCAGGAGGCCAAGGCCTACTGCCTGGTGGATCACGTCGTCGAGTCCACCCGTCAGGCGCAGGAATCGCTGGCGGTGGTGGCGGCGTAGTTGCCGCTTACTTCCGCCAGTTGAAGTTGGTTGCGCCGAGGCTGGAGTCGTCCTCACCGCGGTTAAAAACGCGCACGGACAGCCAGGTCAGCAGCACGATGACGCCGGCCAGCACCCCGAGTGAGAGCCAGACGGGAAAGAAAAACTTTCCGAGCAGCGCGCCGCGCATCAGGTCCACGGCGTAGGCCACCGGATCGAGGTGCGCGGTGAGCTGCATCCAGCGCGGGGCCGTCGCCAGCGGATACAGCGCGCCGGACAGAAAAAACATCGGCAGCAGCACCGCGTTGCTCACGATCGGAAACACCGTCGTCGAGGTGAACCGTGCCGCCACGGCCACCCCGAGCGCGGAGAACGTCACCGCCGCGAGTGCGATTGCGCCGAGCAGCGCGCAGCTTTCTCCCCATCCGAGCGCCACGCCCGCGAGCGGCGCGAAGGGCAACACCACCAGCCCCTGCGCGGCCGCTTGCAATGCGCCCGATGCGATCTTGCCGAGGGCAATGGCGGCACGCGGCACGGGGGAGACGAGCACGGCCTTGAAAAAACCGATCTGCCGGTCAAACACGATGGTGATCGCCCCAAACGTGGCCGTGAACAGCAGCGACAGGCCCAGTACGCCGGGGAAGATGAACCGCTGGTATTCGCCACCGCCCATTTGTGAACTCGCGCCGATGCCTTTGCCGAGCACGAAAAGATAGAGCAGCGGCTGGGCGAGGCCCGCGACGAGCCGCGCCTTCTCCAGCCAGAAGCGCTTCATGTCGAGGACGACGATCGCCCAGATTCCCCGGAGCATCATGATGGACCTCCCCGGGTTTGAGCCAGCGATGGTCCGCCGCCTGCCGCCACCTCGTCACCGCTGAGCCCGCGCCCCGTAAGTTTTAGGAAAACGTCTTCCAGGCTGGGTTCATGCACCGCGGCGCGCAGCACTTTGATCGGCAGGTTGCGCAGCAATTCCGGCAGCACGGCCGCCGGATCGGCCTCCACGAGCATCAGTTCCGCGCCCGCCTCGGGCCTGAAGCCATGATCCGACAGCCACGCGCGGGCCTGGCTGTCGTCGGCTGTTTTCAGGCGGATGACGCCGCCGCCGAGCCGCGCCTTGAGCGCATGCGGCGTGTCGAGGGCGACGATGCGGCCGGCGTCAATCAATGCGATGCGGTCGGCGATCTCGGCCTCCTCCATGTAGTGCGTGGTAAAAAACACGGTGTGTCCGGTCGCGGCCAGTCCGCGCACATGGCTCCAGAAGCCACGGCGTGCATCCACGTCGAGCCCGAGAGTCGCCTCGTCCAGGAACAGGATGCGAGGGTCGGTCACCAGGGCCCGTGCCAGCTCAAGCTTGCGGCGCTGTCCGCCGGAAAGGGTTTTGGCCGGGCGGTCGGCCGCTTCCTCCAGGCCAAGCTTGCCGAGGATTTCATCCGCACGCCGCCGGGCCGCCGCCGTCGGCAGCCCGTAGAGCAGGCCCATGAGCAGCAGGTTGTCACGTCCGCTCAGCCGTTGCTCAATGGCGGGTTCCTGAAAAACGATCCCCATGGCCCGCCGGACCGCGTCACGTTCGGTGACCACGTCGAGCCCAAGCACCCGCGCACTGCCCGCGGTGGGTGCTCGCAGGGTGGCGAGAATGGAAAAGAGCGTGGTCTTGCCCGCGCCATTCGGCCCGAGCAGTGCAAACCGTTCGCCCGCCTTCACCGTGAGATCAAGCCCGCGCAATGCCTCCACTTTGCCGTAGCGTTTCACCACCCCGCGCAATTCGACCGCAGGCGGCCCCTCGGGGGGCAGCAGATCGGCGGGACTGGGTGCAGGCATGGCCACGGGGCATGAGCAGAATGGACCGCACCCGCATGGCAAATCATTCCATGCAACAAATGGCGGGATCGGCGCAACCTCCCTGCGGTCCGGTTCCGACCTTGCCGCGTCGGTTTCAGCTCCCCGGTTTTTCCACCGGAATCTTCGCCAGCTCTGGCGGGACGTGATCGGCGGGGTAGGTGGGAAAACTCAGTTCCAGGAGCGAAATCGCCGGCACGTCGAAACGCGTGGTGCCGGCGCTGCGGTCCACGAGCATGGCCACAGCGACCGGCACGCCGCCAGCAGCCCGGATGAGATTAACGCATTCGACCACCCGGCCGCCGCGGGTGACGACGTCTTCGACGATGAGCACCGGCTCGCCGGGGGCGAACTTGAAGCCGCGTCGCAGCACCAGGACGTTGGCTTCCTTTTCCGCAAAAATATAGCGCACCCGTGCCTGCCGCGCGACCTCCTGTCCGATGACCAGCCCGCCCATGGCGGGGGCCAGCACGGTCGCGAATTTCACGCCGCCCAGCCGGGCGACCAGCAGCTCGGCGAGCCGGGTGACCGCGGCCATGTCCTGGCAGACTTGCGCGCATTGGAAATAATGTCCGCTGTGCAGGCCGGAGCGGAGCACGAAATGTCCCCGGAGCAGCGCCTTGGTGCGTGTGAAAATGTCGAGAACCTCGGTTTGGGTCGGATCCATGGGTTCGACGGTGCGCGCCGCACGCGAAAAGCCAAAAACAATTTTTGCGGCTTTGCGGTGCCATGCTTGCGCCGCAGCCCGGTCCACCTGACCGGGCTGGATCGGAAACGCGGTCAGGTTGACCGCGCTACGGCGGCAGTCGCGCGCCTCACGTTGGCAGCTTGCGTGACGAGCCACGCGCGCCCACCTTTGCGGCATGGTCATCGAACGTGCACCGCTGGAGGACGAGCTAGGCGACGTGCTGGAGAAGGCGCTCCGTCTCGCCGGCGGCGACGAGACGGCGCTCGCGGCGCGCGCCGGCCTCGACGTGGCGCGCATCCGTGACGCGACGGACTACCGGCACGACTTTTCCTCCGCCGAAGTCAGCCGGCTCGCGGCGGCGCTCGGCCTCAACGAGGTCGGCCTGGCCGCGCTGGCCGGCGGGCGCTATCCGCTGCCTGAAATCGCCGGGCTGCCCTTCTGTCTTTATCCGCTGCGGATGCCGCATGGCGTCGGCGTGGCCAATGCGTATCTGGTGGCCGACTGCGCTCAGGCGCACGGCCTCCTCTTCGATACTGGCGCGGACTTCGCGCAACTGCGGCGCGTCTGGCCGAAAAACCTGCGCCGCCTCGACGCCGTCTTTATCACGCATGCCGAGACGGAGCATGTCGGCGGGCTGGCGGAGGCGCTGGCGGCATTCGGCCCTGGGCCGGTGTATGCTCCGGCCGGCGCGGGGGTGGTCGGAGCCATCGCGCTGGGCGAGGGCGAACGCGTCCAATTTGGCGGCACCGAGGTGCGGGCGATCAGCACGCCCGGCCATGCCGCTGCGCACAACTGTTACGGCGTGACGGTGCCGGGCGTGCCATCCGCCGCACCGTTGCTGGTGTCGGGTGATTTGCTGTTTGCCGGCTCGGTTGGTGGCTGTTATTTTTCGGCACCGCTGCTCCGCACGGGGCTGCGTCGCCTGTTTGCGGAACTACCCGACGTGACGGTGGTGGCCCCCGGCCATGGTCCGCTGACGACGATCAAAAACGAGCGCGCCTTCAACCCCTTCGCCCCATGAGCCGCCGCCCGCTGACGTCCGCAGAAATCCAGGTGGCGCTCGTTGCGCTCCCCGGCTGGGCCTTCGAACGTGATGCGCTGGCGAAGGAGTATCGGTTTGAGAACTTTCGGGACGCCCTGGCCTTCATGATGCGGGTGGGCCTCGTGGCGGAGGAACTGGACCATCATCCGGAGTGGACGAACATCTATGACCGTGTCGCTGTCCGGCTCAACACGCACGCTGCCGGCGGCAAGGTCACCGCCAAGGACGTTGAGCTGGCACAGCGGATCGAGGAAATCGCGTGTGCGAGCGGAGGCGCCCGCCACTGACTGTATTTATGAACCTATTGGAAGTAGGAAGCCATGAAGCCACGAAAGGGCCGAAATATTTCTTGGTTTCCTGGGTTCCTGCTTAAATTGTCCCGGCATGAAAACCATCGGCGTTCTTGGACTCGGCATCATTGGCGGCGTGTGGGCGCGCCATTATCAGGCGGCGGGCCTGCTGGCGGGCGCATGGAACCGCACCCCCCAGCCGGACTTCCCGCAATGGCGCGACACGCCCGAGGCAGTCGCGGCGGCGGCCGACGTGGTGCAGATCGTGGTCGCCGATCCCCCGGCGGTACGCGGCACCTTGGAGAAAATTCTGCCCGTCCTCGGTCCCGGCAAGATCGTGATGCAGTCGAGCACGATTGATCCGAAGAGCAGCGAAGAGTTTCGCGCGCTCGTCACTGCGCGCGGGGCGCGCTATCTGGAGGCACCCTTCACCGGCAGCAAACCGGCGGCGGAGCAGCGTAAAAATGTCTTTTACCTCGGGGGCGATGAAACGCTGATCGCGGAGTTGGATCCGTTGCTGGCGCTGGTGTCGGAGGCGCGGCTGCGCATTGGCGACCACCGGCAGGCGGCGGCGCTGAAGCTGGCGATGAACCTCAACATCGCCGGGCTGATGGAGGCGCTGTGCGAGACGCTGGCGATGGCGCGGGGTGCGGGCATCACCGACGACGTGATCTTTGGCGCGCTGGCGCGGAACATTGGAAACTCGGGGCTGGTGAAGCTCAAGGAACCGAAGCTGCGCGTCGGCGACTACGCACCGCAATTTTCGGTGAAGCACATGCTCAAGGACATGCGGCTGGCCTCGGGCATCAACGGCTGCGAGGACTTCCCGATGCTCGACACGGTGCGCGAACGGCTGGCGGCGGCGGCCAGCGCGGGCTGGGGCGACGAGGACATCTCCGCGCTTATGAAGCTGCTGTGACCGAGCTGACTCATTTCACCTGTCACCAAGAGCCTGAAGCCACAGTGCCTGGCCTCTGCGCGCCGCGACAGATGCGCCTTCTCAATGGCACTTTCAGCAAGTCGATTGGCGTCTTTTGCCAGCTCTTTGTCGCCTTCGGCGAGTGACACGGCTACGGGTCTGAGTTACACGTGCAGCATCCGTATTCGCGAGCTCCCGCTCACGCGCACGAGTCCGAAGTGGACGTGAACGCTAAAAATCTAAAATGAAAACCCGAAAACTTGGAAACAGCCGCCTCGAAGTCTCGGCCCTCGGGCTGGGCTGCATGGGCATGAGTTCTGGCTATGGCCCGGCGGGAGAAAAGCAGGCGATGATTGCGGTGATTCGCGCGGCCGTCGAGAGCGGCATCACCTTCTTCGACACCGCCGAAATCTACGGACCCTTCGCCAATGAATTGCTCGTGGGCGAGGCGCTTGCCTCCGTTCGCGGGCGGGTCAAAATCGCCACGAAATTTGGCTTCCGGATCGGGCCGAACGGGGAACGCCTCGACGGCTTGGACAGCCGGCCTGCCCACATCAAGGC
>JBAXLL010000124.1:0-5927 GCA_037134835.1 Verrucomicrobiota bacterium | reverse complement strand
GACCGGTGGCGCTGTGGGGGCGGGAGCGGCGAGCTTGCCGGTCCCGGGTGGGTGGCCCGGCGCTTGTGACGTGTTGGTACCGCCCAGCGGCAGTTCAGGCTGGGCAGAGGGTCCCGGAGATTTTCGTTTGGCCATCAGGCAACTCCAACGCAAGGAACCGCCCCGGCGTCGAGTTCATTTTTCATCCTAGCGCGGCCACCTCAGAGCAGAAGTTGGAGGAGGCGCGTGCCCGCAGCCGGCGCTCAGGCCGCCCATCTCGGCCAGCCAAGTGCAGATTGCCGGCTGAGGATCGCACAATCGCGTGAGATTTGATTAACCTGAACCTCCCGCCGCTCCCGAAGCGGGCTACGGGGAGAAAGTAGCCCGGTTCGGGATAGACGAGGATGCGATAATCCGTCACGGTATTTTGCGAAACTCGAAACAACAGGTCAAAGGCCGGTCAGGGTGGCGCGGCGAACAGGCGCAACGCCGCAGCGAGGTCGGGGTCGCGTTGGGCACGCAGATCCGCTAGATTCCATGGCATCAGCGGCACCAGGACGTCCGGCGTAACGCCGTGGCCTTCGAGCCGCGCACCGCGCGGCGAGACATAATCCTCCACACTGAGCTGCAGCTCTCCGCCGTCAGATAGCCCGTAAAACTGGCTGCCGAGCACCGCGCCCGCGGTCTGGCGGCCGACAACGGTCGCACGGCCGTGCGCCTGCAGCACGGCGGAAAAAATTTCCGCCGCGCTGCCCGTCGCCCCATCGGTGAGGATCGCCACGCGTCCGTGAAAATGTGCCGACCCGAGTTGCCACGAGTTCTTTTCGCCTTGCGCGCCGTTGCGCGAGATGAATGTCCCACAGTCGACCGACCGGTCAAAAAACTCGCCGATCACCGTGCCGAGAGAAAACGTGTCACCACCGGGGTTGCGCCTCAGGTCGAGCACAGCCCCGGGTGCGGAGCGGTGCTCCTTAAGCTGCGCGCTCAGCCAGCGGCGGTCAGCGGCGTCGAAGCCGTCGAATCGCAGGTAAATGAAACCGTCCGGCAGCACACGCGCGAGCTGGCGCGGCGCGGTCGTCAGCGGGTGGGCGGTGAGCGCGAGCGAGACAGGCGCGTCGCGTGCGTCGAGAAACTCCCAGCGCACCACTTCGCCGTCGCGCGGATGGAAGTTGAAGCTCTCACCGATGGGCCGCCCGTTGCGGGCCTGCACCACCCAGCCGGGGCGCACGCCCGCCATCTCGGCGGGGCTGCCCGGAAGGACTTCGCTGACGGCCCAACGGCCGTCTTCGAGGCGGATCGCGTCGATGCCGTTGAGGGCACGCACCTGCCTGCTGCGTTCGGTCGCCTGTGCCGGCGTGAACACCCGCGTGTGGCTGTCCTTCAGCAGGCCAACCATGGCGTTGAGGACCGTGTAAAGGGCCGTGTCATCGGCCGCCATGGCGGCTTGGGCGCCAAATTGCTGGCCGGCAGCGGGCCAGTCTACCCCTTGCAGCTTGGGGTCGTAGTGTCGGTCCGCGACGAGGCTCCAGACGGCCTGGTAGACCCGGAGGTTTTCCGCCGCCCGCGCCTGCTGTGCGGTGGGTATTACCGCGAGCGGGATGCGCGGCGCAGGCGTCGTTGTGCACGCAGAGAAAAATAACACAGCCAATGCGACCCACCCGCCGCGAAGGACACGGAGATTTGGGCTAGTCCCCATCACGCGGGCGCAGGGCTCACACGGCCACGAGGTCTTTTTCGACTTTTAGGTTGCCGATAATGAAGTCCTGCCGCTCAGGCGTGTTCTTGCCCATGTAGAAGCCGAGCAGTTCGTCACTATTGGCGAGGTGCGCAAGGCTCACAGGCTCAAGGCGGATGTTTGCGCCAATGAAATCCTTGAACTCGCCCGCCGAGATTTCGCCGAGGCCCTTGAAGCGGGTGATCTCGTGGCTGGCGCCCAGCGCGACGGTCGCGGCCTGCTTCTCCTCCTCGCTGTAGCAGTAGCGCGTCTCCTTTTTGTTCCGAACCCGGAAGAGCGGCGTTTCAAGGATGAAGAGGTGGCCGTGGCGGATGAGGTCGGGGAAAAATTGCAGGAAAAACGAGATGAGCAGCAGGCGGATGTGCATGCCGTCCACGTCGGCATCGGTGGCGATGACGACCCGGTTGTAGCGCAGGCCGTCTAGGCCGTCCTCAAGGTTGAGGGCAGATTGGAGGAGGTGAAACTCCTCGTTTTCGTAGATGATCTTTTTCGAGAGGCCGTAGGTGTTGAGCGGCTTGCCCTTGAGCGCGAATACGGCCTGGGTCTGCACGTCGCGGGTGGCGGTGAGGGAGCCGGCCGCGCTGTCGCCCTCGACGATGAAGAGCGTGCTCTCCTCGCCGCGCGGGTTTTTGTCCCCGAGATGGAGGCGGCAGTCGCGGAGCTTTTTGTTGTGGAGCGACGCTTTTTTGGCCCGGTCTCGGGCGAGGCCGCGGATGCCGGCGAGCTCCTTGCGCTCCAGCTCGCTCGACTCGATTTTCTGGCGGAGCACGTCCGCGAACTCTCTGTTCTTGTGCAGATACACGTCGAGGGACTGCTGGACGAACTTGCCGACGAACTCCTTCAGCGTCGGCCCTCCGGGTGCGACGGTGGCGGAGCCGAGCTTGGTTTTTGTCTGCGACTCGAAGACCGGCTCCATCACGCGCACGGCGACGGCGGCATCTATGGACTGACGGATGTCGGCAGCGTCGTAGTCTTTCTTAAAAAAATTCCTCACCGTATCGACAAACGCCTCACGGAAGGCGTTGAGGTGCGTGCCGCCCATCGTGGTGTGCTGGCCGTTGACGAACGCAAAATATTCTTCGCCGTAATGCCCGCCGTGCGTGAAGGCCACCTCGATGTCCTCCCCCTCGAGGTGGACGATGGGGTAGAGCGGCTCGCCGCTGAGCTCCTTCGTGAGCAGATCCTTCAGGCCGTGCTCGGATTTGAACGCCTGGCCGTTGAGCGTGAGCGTGAGGCCGCGGTTGAGGAACGCGTATTTCCAGAGCATGTCCTCGATAAACTCCAGCCGGAACCGGAAATCCTTGCCGAACAGCGCCTCGTCGGGCGTGAACTCGATGAGCGTGCCGTTGCGTTCCTCGGTCGGGGCGATTTTGTGCTCCCTTTTCAGTTTCCCCTGTGCGAACTCGACCAGTTTCGTTTGCCCATCGCGAAACGCCTGCGCGCGATATTCTATGGCGAGGGCGTTGACGGCTTTCTGGCCGACACCGTTGAGGCCGACAGATTTTTGGAACGTCTCGCTGTCGTATTTCGCGCCTGTGTTAATGATGGAGACGCAGTCCACGAGCTTGCCGAGCGGGATGCCGCGTCCGTAATCGCGCACGCGAACTGTGCGCCCATGCAGGCCGACTTCGATTTTCTTGCCCGCGCCCATCGCGAACTCGTCAATCGAATTGTCAATGGTCTCCTTCAGCAGGACATAAATGCCGTCTTCGGCGTGTGCGCCGGTGCCGAGGCGGCCGATATACATGCCCGGGCGGAGGCGGATGTGTTCGAGCGAGCTGAGGGTCTTGATGCTGGCTTCGGTGTAGTTGGACGCCATGGGAATAGGTTCAGGCTGAAAATCGTGCGCCTGCATGCAAGCCCGCAACGCAGGGAAAGGGCGTCCCCCGCACAGATTTATCAAGGCTGCATGAAGCGGGGCCGGAGGTGAAGTGGGAGCCGTGAAAATCACCAGGCCGTCAGTCCGGCCTTATTCCAGGCCCAGCACCTTGCGGCCCTCGGCTGAGATCATCTGCGGCGTCCAGACAGGATCCCAGACGATGTGGACTTTGGCCGATTCGACCCCAGGGAGGGCAGCGATTTTTTGACGGGCGTCCTCGGCGATCACGGGGCCCATGCCGCAGCCGGGGGCGGTGAGCGTCATCTTGACGGCGACCGTATGGTGGCCGGCCGGGGTTGGCTCGATGGCGAGATCATAGACGAGGCCGAGGTCAACGATGTTGACCGGTATCTCCGGATCGAAGCACGTCTTGAGCGCGGCCCAGGCGGCGTCTTCGCTGAAGGTTCCTCCTGCGTCGGCCGGGGCCGGGGCGAGCTTCGTGGTGTCGAAGCCTGCGATGGCGGCAGCATCCGCGCCGGCAATACGGAAAAGCCCGCGGTCCGTCCGCACGGTCACATTGCCGCCGAGGGTCTGCATGAGGTGCAGCCGCGTGCCGGCGGGCAGCGTCACGCGGTCGCCGGCCGGGATGGCCGTGGCCGGCACGGCCTGCACAAGAGAAAGCTCCGTCGTCGTCATGGCGCGGGGGTAGGTTGCTCAGGGCGCGGTGACACTAAACGGCAGCCGGGCATAGACGCCCAGGCGGTCGTTGAACTGCTCCAGCATGCGAGTCTGCGTTTTCAGCCCGGCCGTGAGGCGGGTGACGACGCCGGGTACCTGGGTATGGAGCAGCTGGTCCGAGGGCCGGCGCGTGTCGTCGAGCAGGCTGGTGATCACGTCAGTCAGCTCACGGGAGTGGGGGAACTCCTCGATGGGCGTGTCCGCCGACAGGCCCGCTTCTTTGGCGGCGTAGGCGAGCGCGGCGTCGAGCCCGCCAATTTCGTCCACGAGGCCGAGCTTGATCGCGGCCGTGCCGGACCAGACGCGGCCCTCGGCGATCTCACGCACCTTGGCGGGGTCGAGCTTGCGGCCCTCGGCGACCTTGCTGATGAACTCGTCGTAAATCCAGTCCACCGTTTTCTGAAACAGCGCGAGCTCCTCGGGCGTCTTGGGCCGCGCGATGGTTTCGAGGTCGGCATGCGCCCCAGTTTGGACGCGGTCGAAGGTGAGGCCGAGATTGTTAGCGAGTTTTTTCACATCGAAGAAAACCGAGAACACGCCGATGGAACCGGTGATGCTCGCGGGCTCCGCAAAAATCCTTTTCCCATAGGCGGAGATCCAGTAGCCGCCGGATGCGGCATAGCTGCCCATCGAAACGATGACGGGCTTGGCCACGCGCGCCAGCCGCAGCTCGCGCTGGATGTGCTCGGAGCCCGAAACGGAGCCGCCGGGGCTGTTCACCCGCAGCACGATAGCCTTGACGCTGTCGTCCTGCCGGAGCCGGCGCAGCTCACGGGCGAATCGCGCGCCGCCGACCTCGCCGTCGCCACCGTCGCCGTCCACAATCGCACCCTCGGCATACACCACGGCGATGTGCGGCGTTTTCGTCAGCAAGTCCTCGACTGGTGCCGCCGGCAGGTCGGCGATGTAGTCGGCCAGGCTGACCTGCCGGAAGGTTTTCTTCGTTCGATCCGGTCCGGTTATTTTTTTCAGGTCGGCGACGACCTCGTCGCGGTAGGCCTGACGGGAGACGAGTTTGGCGCTCACGGCCGTCTCGGCCCGTAGGAAACCCTCCCGGTCCACCAGCGCCTGGATGTCCGCTGCGGGCAGCCCGCGGTCGGCGGCGATGTCGCCGAGCAGTTCGGACCAGAGATCGCCGAGCAGCGCCTGCAGTTGCTCGCGGCTTTCCGGGCTGAGGTCGGTGCGGGTGAACGGCTCGACGGCGGATTTGAACTTGCCGACGCGCGAGACCTGCACGCCCACCCCAAATTTTTCCAAGGCACCGGCGTAAAACATCGGTTCGCTTGCCAGGCCTGGCATGAAGACGACGCCATACGGGTCGAGCACCAGATCGTCCGCACCGGCGGCGAGGTAGAAGTCGCGCGTCGTGGCAGTATCAAGATAGGCGACGATGGGCTTCTTCGTCACCTTGAACTCATGGAGGGCGGCGCGCACTTCCTTAAGCGCGGCGAAGCCCGTGCCATAGCCATCGGGCGCGAGGCTGCCGGTCAGCAGCACGCCCTTCACTCGGTCGTCGTGGGCGGCCGCGCGCAGGGCGCGCGTGACCTGCCGGAGTTGCAGCACAGCCGGGCCGCGGTCACCCGCGAGCCGGGTGAGCAGCACGCTTTCCGTGAGGGCCGGCGGCGCGTCGTTGATGTTGGCGCTGAGGTTGAACAC
>JBAXLL010000123.1:0-5950 GCA_037134835.1 Verrucomicrobiota bacterium | reverse complement strand
GAGCATGAGCGTGCCGGCCGGCGCGCTCACAGTGACGCTGCCGGCGTTGCCGCCGCCGGCCGCCGCGCCAACGGCCAGCGTGCCGGCTGCCGTGACATTCACGCTACCCACGTCGGCCGTGAGGCTGAGCGTGCCGCCGTCGGTGAACTTGGTAAGGTCAAAAAACGTTTTCGCCGTGCCGCCGGTGTCGAGCCGACCGGCGACCGTCACGTCACCGGTTATCGCGCGCAGCGCGAGCACGCCGCTGGGCAACGCGATATCCGCGCCCACAGTAACACTCGCGCCCGTGAGCGTGAGCTGCGCGCCGAGGCCGCCGGCAACCTGCGTCGTCGCGGCGGTGGCCGGCGCGGCCACGACGAGCGCGCCGCCGGCCGTCACGCTGTGGCTCGCGGCCGTCGTGCCGGTGATCAGCGGCGTGGTGAGCGTGAGGTTGCCCGGCGTGGTGAGCGCGCCGGTGCCTTGCGCGACGAGGCCGGCGTTCGCGTTGAGCGCGACGCCCGTGAACTGGTCGAGCGCGAGCGCGCCCACGCCGAGGCGGACGGTCTCGGCGTTGAACACCAGCGTGCCGCTCGCTGTCGCAACCGCGCCGGGGACGCCGGCCGTGGTCGCGTTGTCGAGGAGAATGTCGCGGGCGGAGAACGTCACCGTGCCGCCGGCCGTGTTAAAGCCGCGAATCTCGCCCGCGTGCAGCGCAAGACTGGCAACGGCCGGCGAACCGATCTCGCCGGTGCCGTAGAGGTCGAGTGACGAGTAGCTGAGCAACGAGAGCCGTTGCGCCGAGGCCTGCAGGTTTTGCAGCGCGCCGCCGGAAAGCACCAGGCCGGTCGTTGGCCGCAGCTCGCCGGAGGTTGCGAGCTGAAGGCTGATCTGGCCGCTGTTGAGCGCGACGGCCGTGCCGCTGAGCACGGCGGCCGGGTCCAGCGAGGTGGCGCGCGTCGAGTCGAGGGTAACGCCCGCGCCGGAGACCGTCGCACCCGCGCCGACCGTCAGCGCCGGGCCGGTCACCGTGGTCACGCCCACGCGCGAGATTTGCGCCGTGGCATCGGCGCTCACGCGCACGAGTGCGCCGTTGCCGCTGCCGGCGGTCGTGGCGTTGCCAAGCACCAGCGTGTCGGCCGCGCCTGCCAGCGCGCCTACCTGCCGAATCTCGGAGCCGGGGGCGAACGTGAGATTCCTATTGGCCACCAAAATGATTTCCGGGCCGGTGAGCGGCGAGCCGACGTTGTCCACCGTGAGGTTGTTTGTCTGGACGGCTACGGCCGTGCCGCTGGTGGCGGAAGAGCGCACGCCCCCGATGAGCAAACTCTCCGCGCCGAACGCACTGAGCTTGGCCGCGTCGAGCGTGAGCGCGCCCACCGGACCGGCCGCGCCGATGAAAATATCGAGCGGGCTGTTGATATCAACCAAGCCGCCGCGTCCACCGGCCGGGGCCTGAGCGGTGACGGAGCCCTGCACCGCCATGCCCTGCGTGGCGGCGAGCACGAGCTGGCCGGAATCCACCGGCAGGCGTGGTACGGCGGCATCATTGTTCTGCGCACCCTGCCGGAGGAACGCGTTCCCTGAAAAGTTGTCGTACTGCGCGCGCGTGCGAACGACCGACGCTGGCGCAATCTCGAAGGAGGAAAAGAGCGGCGCGCCCGTCCGGGCGGCGCTGAGGTCGTTGAAGCGCCAGCCGGCGACGAGGCCCGACCCATCGGGCCGCGCCACGGTGGTGGCGGGCGCACCGGCTTGCGGTGTGACGAGAAATGCACCTGACAGCAGTGCGTAGCGCGCAGGCAGCAGCGTGTAGAAACCCGCCGCCAGCCCGCCGCCGGCGTTGAGGTAGATGCGATCACCAACCGTCAGCGCAGTGTTGGCATAGCCGGGATCGAAGGGCGCGTAGTCGGCCACATAGCCTGGCAGCACGGCAAAACTTCCGACCGACGCCAAAATGTCGCTCGACCCGCCCGTGCCAGCGACAAAACGATAGGCGTAAAGATCTCCGCCGCCACGCAAATCAATTTCCGCGCCATCCATAACGCTGACGTTTCCGGCGGTGAGGTTGACGGCCTTGCCCGGCACGCCGCCAACGGTGATGTCGTTGCCGGCCGGATCAATCCACGCAGTACCATTGAGATTTGTGCCAAAGGGCACCGTCACCGCATGCCCCGTCGCCGGGTCGAGTGCCGATACGGAAGTTTCACTGCCCGGAGTGAGCGTGAGCCTCTGCGTCGTGGCAAACGGTTGGTTGGAAATCAGGTTCACCGTGCCGGACCCACCGCCGCCGACGTTGATCACGCCGAGCGGTGCGCGCAGCACGCCACCCTGCGTGATGACCGAGCCTCGTACATTAAGGATACCGCCGGCCGAAAGCGGCAGCGAGCGCGTGCCGGACGCTACCACGGTGACCGAGCCGGTGTAGGTCACGCCTGAAATGGCGTAGTCGGAAGCCGCGATGGTGAAGCTCACCGCCGTCGGCGGGTAAATCTGTCCGGCGCGCAACGTGATGTTTCCCGCCACATTGAGCGTGCCGTCACCGCGGATATCGCCACCATCCACGATGAAATTGGCCGAGCCGATGTTTTGGAGCGAAAGATTGCCGATATCCATGTGGCCGGCCGTCACCGTAAGTACGCCCGCGCCGAATGTGGGCGAAAAGTAAAAGGCCTGGCCTCCGACCGTAAACGCATTGGGCTGGAGCTGCTCTGCCTGCGTCAGCGGTGCCCGAAAGGCAGTGCCCAGCGCAACGAAAGGTGCGGTGAGATTCACTGCCGCGTCGGCCAACATTACACCACCATCGGCCACACGCAGGCTGCCGGGAACGGGGAGTGCGACCGGGCCCGAAAATTGCACAGTGCCATTGAGCGTAAGGGCATCGAAGCCGCCGGCGGTCAGGCTGTCGGCGGCAAAATGTCCAAGCTGGGGCAGCGCGATCCCCTGGGGGTCAGACACCGGGCTCCCGACGGTGGCCGCGCCCACAGTCCGGGCCGGCCCGGACTGTGTCACGACGAGCGTGACATCAAGCGGCGTCGCCACCTCGCCCGGCAGCAGAAACCGGCCCGATGAAACCACGAGCCGGCCGCCCGCCGCCGTCGGGCCACCGGCCGCGCCGCGTAGCGTGGCGTCGGTGAACAGCTCCTGTCCGCCCGTCAACGTGAGGGTGCCGCCATTGCTCTCGACCCGCGTGGGAACGGGCACCGAGCGGGAAATGGCCGGGTCCAACGCGTCATTCACTCCGCCGTCGGCGTAGGCGGGCAGCAAGTCGAGAGTGTCAGCCGCGCCCGAGACATCAAGCCGTGCACCAGCTTCGGTCACAATGTTACCGGAGACATTGATGCGACCGCCTGCGAGCACGGCACCGGTGCGAAAGCCGCGGCCATCGGGGGTCAGCACCGTCGTCCCGGCGACGGAAAGCGCGCTGGCCGCGCCGAGCACGACAGTGGGCACGGCTTGAGAGGGGCCAGATAGAAAGAAAGTGGAGGAATTTCTCGCGCCGCTAATGGTGATCGTGCCACCTGGCGCGATCACGCCACCTCGTACCGTCACCGTGTCGCCAGTGAGTGAGATACTGCCGTTTGGGTCGGTTTGGATTACCGCTCCCGAGCCCACCACGAGATCGCCGCGCGCGACCAGCAGGTTCCCGTCAATCAAACCAACCGCCTCGAAGGCCAGACCAACGGGCGAACGCACACCGGCCGGTTGCAAGGTTGGCGTAAGCACGACGTGGGATCCATCCGTGGTCGCGAGCCAGCTTTGCGCGACCGGAGCGAGCACCGTATCCGGGGCGATGGCGACCGCGGGAACAAATTGGTCGGTGAGGGCCGTCGCCGCCCCCAAGCCCCGCAGGGTGAAACTGGTGAAGCCGCCTTGGTTGAAAAAATCCGGAGTGAGCAGAAGGGTGCCAGCATTGGTGGTTGTGCCGCCAATCTGCACCAGCGGTGCCAGCACTGTGAGTGCTCCGCCTTTGGCACCGGAATACCCTCTCAGTTCCGCGTTCAAAGTGAGTCGTCCGCCGGCGATAGCCGTGATGTTTGGATCCTGACCGGCACTCAGGTTCAACGCGCCACCTGCACCGTAGGAAGACCGGCCGGTTACACTGATCGCCACCCCACCGGACACGTCGAGTACGCCGCCAGACGCAAGGTCGGCGATATGACTTTTGATCAAAATGCTGCCGCCTCCCGTCATTAAAGGGAGATCTTCCCCCGTGAGCGAACCCAGCCGGTCGTCCACGATCAAGCCGGCCGTACTCAGCAATGCCGTGGCCTCCAGCGTAAAATGCCCGCGCGCGGGATTGGGCGCCGGGGCGGCAGTCCCAGGAGGCAGGGCATCATAAGGAGAAAAATTGAAGGTGGTGAAACGCAGGCTGCCGCCCGGGATAATTACTGAACCGCCGAGATCGAGGTTGGCAGCGGTCAGCGTGAGCGACCCGCCGGGCGCACCCGTCAGCGAAATCCCGGCCGGCAGGGTAATATTGCCGTTGGAGTTATCCACCGTGAGCCGGCTGAAACCGGCATTGCTCATGAGACCGGGGTCCAGCATCACTGCGGCACGCCTTTCAGTCCGGAGTGGTCGCGGCTGGGCCGCCCCGTCCAGCGAAAAAGCCTCCGCCGCCACCAAGCTGCCACCAGTGCGAATCTCAATGTTTGGTGGCGTGGGCGAAATGAGGGGAAAGATCGAGCCGCTGTTGGAATCCTGGGCCTGGAAAATCAAAGACAGTCCGCCTGCCATGGGCGCGATGGTGCGCTGCCGAGGGCCGGCCACCGCGAGGCCACGCAGGTTGCCATCGAGCGCCATGCCGGGCGCGGTGACGGTCAGACTGCCGGCGTCACCGCCTTGCAGATAGCCCGGCTCGAAGTCTGAAGTGTTGGCCGTAAGCGCACGGGTGCTCGACTGCGTGACGCCCCATTTCGGGTCGGGGACAGCCGAGGCCGTGACGGTATAAATACCGCTGTAAATGCGGTCCGGCGTGGCTTGCGTGATGTCGAACACGTGGCCGTCGGACAGCACCTTTGTCGTCGCGACCGTCGCTCCCGCGTAATTGATCCAGCCACCGGAAACGTCCACCGTCGCTCCGGGCTGCATAACCACCGACTCGCCGGCCGTCAGCGCAACCGTGCCGCCACTTACGGTGAGTTCGCCGACCGAGCGCTGGATGAGCGCGACGTAGCCGGCAGTGTTGGCAAGCGGCGTGCCGACCCAGGCACGGCCGTTGAACGTACCGGACTGTCGGATATCTATCTTGATCGTCTGCCCGCGCAACGCGCCATCGCGTTGCAACGGCGAATCCGCCAGCTCCGCCCCGCGTAATTGCACCTCGATGATGTTTTCCGCGACCGACGCCGCCACATCCTGCGTGCCGGCCACGTCAATCAGTGCGCCCGCGTCGAGGTAGATTTGCCCGCCGGTGAAAACAAATTGGCTCTTGGTGGCGCCGAACAGGCTCCAATTGCCTGCTTTGACCGCAACGTTGGCCCCGGGCGCGAGGATCGCGGCTTCCCCGGCCAGATGAATCGCCAGGCCCTGCAAATTTAATTGTGACGGCAGCGCCAGCTCCGTGCCGGTCACCCGGTCGGTGCTCGCCAGTTCGGGCAGGATGCGGGTGGTGCTGCCCGGCCCTAGCGTGACCGTGCCCGTGTTGCGCGGTAAAAACGGTTCGACTCCCTCCACGCCTCCGCTGCTCACGGCGTTGAAGCTCGCAAGCAAATCAATCCGGCCGTTGAATGCGACCGAGGTGCTGCTCTCGATCGCGCCGGTCTGCGCGACATCCTTGCCCGCCAGCACGATGCTGGCACGCGGTGCGTCGATCAGGCCGGAGTTGTTCACCGCTCCGGCGGTCTGCGTCGGGATCGCCGGATCGGTGACTCCGCCGATGAACACATCCAGCCCGCGCAGGCTCGGGTCGCCGCTGGCATGCGCGGCGAGGCCGACTTGCAGGCCGGCGGCAAGGATGGTCTGGCCGTCGGGGGTG
>JBAXLL010000122.1:0-5956 GCA_037134835.1 Verrucomicrobiota bacterium | reverse complement strand
GGTGTGGGTGGCCCCCCTCCGCCGGGAGCGCCGCCGCCGGGAAACCCGCCGCGGCCACCACCAGCACCGCCACGCGCGCCGCGTCCGCCGCCGCCGCCGGCGCCGAAACCGGCGGCGAGTCCGCCGTCGGAGATGACGATGAGCATCGGCTTCGCTTTTCCCTCGGCAATCAGGTTGTCGAGAATGAAGTTGGTCCGGCCTTGGACGGCCCACGCCCGGCGGTCTTCACCGAGGCCGTGCTGGAGATAGAGCACCGGGTAGCGGGCCGTTGGATTTTTGTCATAGTCGGGCGGTGTGTAGACGAACACAGATTTCGTCTCATTGGCCGACTTCGAGAAATAAAAGCGCTGGCGGATCTCGCCGTGCGGCACGTCCTTGGCGCTGTAGAAATCCACGCCAGCCTCGGGCACCTCGATGCCGCTGTGCAGGTAGCTCGAACCGAAGAAACTCTCGCTGGCCGGGTCGGCGACGTTCGCGCCGTCGATGACGAAGTTATAATAATGGAAGCCCGGGTCGAGAGGCGGAGTCGTGCCCATCCAGACGCCGTTCTCATCCTTGGTTAGAGCGAGATTGCCGAGAGAAACCCGCACGGACTGAGCCTGCGGAGCACTGATACGGAAAGTGGCCCGGCGCTCGGAGTCCACCTTGGGATACGATTGGCCGACCATGTTGGTCGAGGCTGGCTTGGCGTCGGCCGCCTCGGTCTGGGCCGCAGGTGCCGCAGCCACTACCCGGGGAGCGGTGGCGACGTCCGGCGCGGCGGCAAATGCCACCGCCGCAGTCAGTAAAAAAAGTGATACGAGACTTCTCGGCCGACAGCGGGGACGTACTAATACGGGCTTCCAATTGGAATTCATCTTTTTTGGGGGATATTTGAGATCGGAAAGCGCTCGGCTCAAGGAGTCGGCCTCAATCTCTGGCTAGATGGTATGGTTGAGCTGATGACACCGGCGGTCAATCAACCGTGTTACTAGACCGTAAAGTCAATCTGCGGCTGCAAAGCCTCCGGACCGAAAGCGCAAACCTTCCCGGGAGACTTGACCGTTCGATAAGAATCGGGGCAAAATCCGGGCCATGAGCCGTTCCACGCTACAGGACATCGCCGATGTGCTCGGCTGTTCGAAAAACACGGTTTCGCTGGCGCTCCGGGGCAGTTCGCAGATCCCGCCGGCCACTCAGGCGCGCGTCCGGAAGGCGGCGCAACGGCTGGGCTATCAGCCCAACGCGGTGCTTTCGCATCTAATGGCGCAGTTGCGGGCGAGTCGGACCACCCGCCTCCAGGCCAAGCTGGCGTTGGTGAACGCAAACCGGGATGCGCAGGCATTTCAGACCCATCCCACCGTGCCAACCTATGTCGAGGGGTGCGAAAGCCGTGCGGCCAGCCTGGGCTACAGTTTTGACCGCTTCTGGCTGCATGATCCGACCCTTAATGCGACGCGCTGGCTCCGGATATTGCATGCGCGTGGGATCAAGGGGATCGTCTTGGTCGGTCTCATGGACACCCCCCGGCTGCCCGAGGAATTCCGGCCGGTTTGGGAACAGTTTCCCGCCGTTGTAACGGGTGTGCGGACGCGCGAGCCGGCGCTTTCATTTTGCTGCGTCGATCACCATGATCTGGCGCTGACCGCGTTCGAGCGGGCCTTGACCCTAGGCTATCGCCGTCCCGGCTTGGTGCTGGACGAAGTCATTGATCATTTGGTGGAACGAAGGTTTTCGGCCGGCTATCTAACGGGGCAGCGCATTTTGCTGCCGCGGGCGCAGCAGGTTCCGGTTTTTACCGGGCCGTTGGGGGCGACCGAGCCGACAGGGTTTCGCATCTGGCTCGAAAAGAACCGGCCCGACGTGATCTTCACCTTGTACAACAATGTCATGACCTGGCTAAAGGTTGCCGGCCGCCGGGTCCCAGAGGATGTCGGGGTCGTGCAACTCGAGTGGCGGGCCAGCCGGCCGGAGATTGCCGGGATGAATCAGCATAATTTTGTCACTGGGGAAGCCGCAGTGGACATGGTGGTTGGACAAATTCACAACAACGAAACCGGCGAGCAGGAATTTCCACGGGCAACCTTGATCGGAGCAACGTGGACCGACGGGGCCAGCGTGCAGGATCGCACCAGCATGACCAAGCCGTCCCGACGGATTTCGGCAAATCCGCCTGATGGGCTGGCAACCGGGCGGTGAGCTCCACGATGGCCTGCCGCAGCGGCGATGCCGCTCCGGCAGGCGGTCAGCCGCGAATGCCCTGGGCGAGGTGATAATACACCTCGTTGTTGCGCAGGGTCTGCTTGAAATCGGCGAGCCGCGTTTCGGCCCCGATCGTGACCAGCTCGATGCCGGCGATGGTCGCAAAGTCCTCGAGCATCTCGGTCGTGACGCTGTAACTGTAGCCGGTGTGATGGGCACCGCCGGCGAGAATCCACGCGGCACACGCGGTTTTGAAATCGGGCTGGCACTCCCACACCGCACGCGCGACGGGCAGTTTGGGCAGCGGCGGGGGTTTGAGGGCGGTGACCTCGTTGACGATGAGCCGGAAACGGTTGCCCAGGTCGATAAGGGAGGCGTTGAGCGCGGGACCGGCGGGCGCGTCGAACACGAGCCGTACGGGGTCCTCGCGGCCGCCGATGCCAAGCGGATGGATTTCGAGCGAAGGCTTTCCGGTGGCGATGGTTTCACAAATTTCGAGCATATGGGCGCCAAGCACCTGAGACCCCTTCGGCGAGAGATGATATGTGTAGTCCTCCATGAACGAGGTGCCACCAGGCAGTCCGTCGCTCATGACCTTCATCGCGCGAAGCAGCGCGGCGGTTTTCCAGTCGCCCTCGGCGCCGAAACCGTAACCTTCGGCCATGAGCCGCTGCACCGCGAGGCCGGGCAGCTGCCGCAGCCCATGCAAATCCTCAAAGGTGGTCGTGAAACCTTTGGCACCACCCTCCTCCAGAAACGTGCGCAACCCCAGCTCAAGGCGCGCGCCGTAACGCAGCGCGTCATGGCGCGGCCCACCCCTGCGCAGGGCCTTGGCCACGGCGTAACGCGCCTCATATTCGGCGCAGAGTTTATCCACGGCCTTTGGGTCAATAGCCAGGTCGGACATCTTTGCCACAAGATCGCCGATCCCGTGACCGTTCGTCGCGAAGCCAAAGCGCATCTCGGCGGCGACCTTGTCGCCCTCGGTGACGGCGACTTGGCGCATGTTGTCGCCGAAGCGCACGAACTTCGCCCCCTGCCAGTCGTGCCAGGCGCGCGCGGCGCGCATCCATGCGCCGATGCGGTCGTGCACCTCGGGGTCGCTCCAGTGCCCCACAACGACCTTGCGGCCCAGCCGCATGCGCGTGTGCATGAACCCCGCCTCGCGGTCGCCGTGCGCGGCCTGATTGAGGTTCATAAAATCCATGTCGATCGTCTCCCACGGCAAGTCACGGTTGAACTGCGTGTGGAGGTGGAGAAACGGTTTTTGCAACGAGGTCAGCCCGCGAATCCACATTTTTGACGGGGAAAACGTGTGCATCCAGAGGATGAGGCCGGCGCAGTTCGGGTCCGAATTGGCCTCCAGGCAGAGCCGCGAGATTTCATCCGGCGTCGTGAGCAGCGCTTTGAACACCGTGGTGAGCGGAAGTTTTTTCGACACGGCGAGCGCCGTGGCCACCGCGCGGGCGTTGGCCGCGACTTGCTTGAGCGGGCCGGGACCGTAGAGATGCTGCGAACCGCAGACGAACCAGATCCGGGGGAAGGACAGTTTTTTCAAAAGAGGGAAAAGTTAAGGGTGAGAGTTGAAAAAATCAGGCGTCGGCTACGGCGTTGAGGGCGCTGGGAGGTTTGACATCGGCTGATAGCCTAGATGGAAACCATGGCCAAAATTTCGAGCACAGCCTCACGGGGTTTGATGGCAACCCATGCAAGATCTCATCGGAGTTCCACTCCGTTCACTTAGTCACGGTTTATGGTCCTGCCAGAGCCATTCCAGCGCCGGAAATGGGATCCCCCCGGAAGCCTCGGATCAGACATTGTCGAGGCGACCGGTGGAATCGCCGAAGCGATCCACACCCTTGACCCCCATACGGTCAATCAAGCTGAGGTAGAGGTTGGTGAGATTCGCAGGCTCATGCTGAACGAAGCGTCCCGGGGTAAGCTGGCCACCGCCGCCACCGGCAAGGATGATAGGCAGGTTTGCGTGAGTATGGCGATTGCCATCGCCATTGCCGCAGCCGTAAAGGACCATTGAGTTGTCGAGGATGGATTTGCCATCCATGTCCTTGGTCTTGTCCAGCTTGTCGAGGAAGTAGGCGAACTGTGACGCATACCACTTGTCAATGACGCAGGTCTTGGCGACCAAGTCGGGCTTGTTGCCGTGGTGGGTGCAGTAGTGATGGCCGTCGGGGATGCCGATCTCGTCGAAGGAGCGGTTGCTGCCGTCGCCGGCGAGGAGGAAGGTCGCCACCCGCGTGTTGTCCGTCTCAAAGGCGAGATGCAGCATGTCCATCTGGAGGCGGACATATTCCGTAAAGCTCTCGGGGATGCCGGCAGGTGTGGCAATGGAGGGCGACGGATGGCTGCCAATGGACTTTTCGGCGCGCTCAATGCGCTGTTCAATCTCACGGACGCTGGTGAGATATTGGTCCAGCTTCTCCCGGTCCCGGACGGAGAGTTCGCCGGGGCGGCGGTCCATCCCGGCCGCGGCGGCAAGCTCGCGGGCGATACCGCTGCCCTCGTTGGTGACATAGTCGAGGATGGAGCGCTGCTGGCGCTGACGCAGGAGGAGGTTCTGTCTGCGCTCGGCGGGCGAACCGGCGCCGAACAGACGCTCGAAGAGGAGACGTGGGTTGACCTCGGGGGCGACAGGCGCGGTGGGCGAAGCCCAGGCCATGTTGTGCTGATACACGCAGGCATAGCCGCTGTCGCAGTCGCCGGCGGTGCGCAGGGTGTCGCAGGAGATCTCGAGCGACTTGAAAGGGGTGACGTGCCCGACCTGCTGCGCGACAATCTGGTCCACGGAGACGCCGGAACGAAAATCCGCCCCTTGGGTCTTCTTGACGCGCACGCCCGTGAGAAAGGAGCCGCCCGCGCGACCGTGATCGCCCGCGCCATCGGGACCAGCAGTCGCCGGTTCAAGGCCGAGGCCGCCGAGCACCTGAATCTTCGCCTTAAGGGGATTGAGCGCCTCCATCGTCTCATTGAGCACGAAATCCTTCCCCTCCCCGGTGGGCCACCACTTGGAGGGATAGGTGCCGTTGGCGAACTGAAAGAAGGCCAGCCGCAGCGGCGCGCCGGTCGGCGTGACCGCTCCGATCGCGGCCGCCTCGGCCAACGCGGCCGCGCTCAGGCGGGGCATCAGCGACTCAAACGCGGGCAGGGCAATGGCCGCACCCATGCCACGGAGGAAGTGGCGGCGACTGAGGCTGTGATGCCGTTCGGCGGCGGGATGGCGGCGGAGGGGGGGCGGCGTTTTCATAGAGGGTCAGGGTCAGTTTTGAGTAAGGCTAGACGCGGGCTTGGCCGCGCCGGGGCTCGGGTTGGAGAGGATGCGTTGACGCTGGAACGGGGCGGATTCGACAACCCCCTGTATGAGCGCTGAGAAAGCCCCATGGTTCCGTTCGAGATCATCGACGATTTTGTCCACGGTGGGGACATCATAATATTCCGTGCCGCGCCCTATGGCATAGGTCAGCAGCTTCTCGGTCAGACAGCGATAGAACTCCTGCTTGTGCCCGGCGAGAAGCACCCGCTTGAGGTCGCGGATATCGGCGAAAGCCTCGCCGGTGGCGAGATGGCCGGAAGGGTCGATCGGTTGATTGAGCTCCTCGGTGCGCCATTGGCCGAGGGCGTTGAAGCTCTCGAGGGCCAGCCCGAGCGGATCCATGCGATTGTGACAGGAGGCGCACAGCGCATCCTCCCGGTGGACGGCCATGGCCTCGCGCATGGTGGGCACATGGTTGGGGTCCTTCGGCTTGGCGTCTTCCAACGC
>JBAXLL010000121.1:0-5963 GCA_037134835.1 Verrucomicrobiota bacterium | reverse complement strand
GCTCTCCGCCGCCGATCTCGTCGTGTCCCGTGCCGGTGCCGGGACGCTGGCCGAGCTGGCACGCTGCGGCACACCGGCAGTGCTCGTTCCCTATCCGCACGCCGCCGACAACCACCAGCAAGCCAACGCCGCGTGGTTCGTGCAAGAGGGCGGCGGCCTCATGGTCGGACAGCCCGCGCTTGGCGGTCTCGGCGTGCTCGTGCGCGACCTGATTTCCGACGATGCGCGGCTCGCGCGCCTTCGCGTCGGTTTGCGGCAGATGGACCGGCCCGGCGCACTTGGTCTCATCCTCGATGATTTGGAAACGCTCCATCAGCCTCCGCTCGTCCCGGAAACGATCCAGTTCACCCTCGCATGAGACGCCGACCGCTGCCATTGCTCTTTGGCCATGAGGTGACCGCCATTCACTGTGTGGGTGTCGGTGGGATGGGTGTCGGCCCGCTGGCGATCTATCTCGCCCAGCTTGGCTTCGCCGTCAGCGGCGAGGACGATGGGATGACAGAGCTGATGCGGGCGCAGCTCATGCGGGCCGGGGTGACGTTATCGGCGGCCGGGGCGGTGCCCGCAGATTGCGGACTGGTGGCCTATTCGTCGGCGATCGGGCCGGCGCATCCGACGGCCGCCGTGGCGCGCGGGCGGGGGCTGCCATTGGTGCGGCGCGGCGAACTGCTCGCGGAGGTGACCAAAGGGAAAAAACTTCTAGCCGTCTGCGGTTCCCACGGCAAAACAACGACCACGGCGATGGTGGTGGCCGCGTTGCAAGCGGCGAATTTTCCGGCGGGCCATGTGCTCGGCGGGCTGTTCGCCGATGACACGATGGCGCCCGCGCGCGCCGGTTCAAATGACTGGGTCGTAGCCGAGGTGGACGAGAGCGACGGTACGATTGACTGTTTCGCGCCAGAGATGACGCTGGCCGTGAATCTCGACTGGGATCATCCCGACCACTATCACGGGCTGGCGGAGCTGGAGGCGGCGTTTGCCAGACTCTTCGCGCGCACGCGCGGGGCGGTGTTGGTGAGCGACGCCTGCGCGCTTTCGGCGCGCGTGGCGCCGCCATCGGCGGTCACTTTCGGTCGCACCGGAGATTTTCTCGGCGTAACCATGGGTGAAGCCGGCGGTTCGATGAAGTTACGTCTGGGCGGAAAATTTTCCATGGCCGGGACGGTCACGGTGAATGCTCAGGGCGATTTCAACGCGGCCAACGCCACCGCCGCGCTGGCCGCCGCGCAGCTCATGGGGGCGGAAATCATGCTCCGCGCGCTGGCGGATTTCTCGGGCGTGCGGCGCCGCCAGACGGTGCTACGCGCGGCGGACGGACTAACCGTCATCGAAGACTACGCGCATCATCCAGCGGAAATTCGGGCGCTGCTCGGCAGCCTGCGACGGGCCGGTGACACAGCGCGATGTTCAGGGTCCATCGCGCCGGGCCGGCTGGTGGTTGTGTTCCAGCCGCATCGTTTCAGCCGCACCGCACAATTCAAGACGGAGTTTGCCGCCGCGCTGGCGTTGGGCGACACGGTTTTTCTGCTTGATGTCTACGGCGCGGGTGAGGCACCGCTCTCCGGCGGCACGACGGCCGATCTCTATTCGGAACTGCAACGCGCTGCACCGGCCCTGCCGGTGACGTATTTACCGGGCAACTCCGATGGAGTGCTGACGGCGCTGACCCGGGCCCGGCAGGCTGGCGACCTCGTGCTCTTCGTCGGGGCGGGAGACATTGAACAAATGGCGCGGGGCTGGCTCGACAACGTCGCAGCGGAGGAAAAAATTTCGCAAACGTGGGACGCGCATGCGGAAGCATTGGGCACGGCCGTGTCGGCCGCGACCAAAGTCCGCCGAGAGGAACCGCTCGCGCGCAAGACCACCATCGGGATTGGCGGGGCGGCGCGGATTTATGCGGAGCCGGCGGGTGAAACTGACCTGGCCAAACTCGTTCGGGCGGCACGGGCGCGCGAGGTGCCAGTGGTCATGCTTGGGCGCGGTTCCAATTTGATTGTGCCCGACGACGGGGTGGACGCGGTGGTCATCAGCCTCCGGCAACCGGGCTGGGAAACTTTTGTCCCGTGCGCCGACGGACGGGTGTGGGCCGGCGCGGGACTGAGGCTGAAGCAGCTTTGTGGGCTAGCGACCAAGGCGGGGCTGGCAGGCTTTGAGTTTCTCGAGGGGATCCCAGGGAACCTGGGCGGGGCGCTCCGGATGAATGCGGGCGCGATGGGCGGCTGGATGTTTGACGTGGTGGACGAGGTGCGCGTCATGACCTTCGATGGCGAGGTGCGCACGCTGAAAAAATCCGAGCTGCATGTGGACTACCGGCATTGCGCGGAGCTGCACGGGGCTGTTGCGCTGGGTGCGCTCTTGCGACCGGCGGCGCAGAGCGAGGCGGCGGACATTGCACGGCAGCTCGACATTTATCGTGATAAACGGCACCAGAGCCAGCCGCGTGAACCGAGCGCAGGTTGCATTTTCAAAAACCCACCGGACGATTCGGCCGGGCGGCTGATTGATGTCAGCGGACTGAAGGGCGAGCGAGTGGGGGATGCTGAGGTGTCGCGGACCCATGCCAACTTCATCGTCAACCAAGGGCAGGCGACGGCGGCGGACGTGATCACACTCGTGCGCCGCGTACGCATGCGCGTCGAGCAGACAAGCGGCGTGCGGCTGGAGCCGGAAGTGCTGCTCTATGGGAAAAAATGGGAGGATGTGCTGTGAACACGCCACCGCCCATCATTGCAGTGCTCGCCGGCGGCACTTCGGCTGAACGCGAAGTTTCGCTCGGTTCGGGGCGCGCGTGCGCGCTGGCGCTGGCGCAGAGTTTTCCGACGCGCCTGTTTGAGCTGGCGGTCGAGACGCTGCCGGAGGGGATTGATTCGCAGCAGCATGTCGTATTTTCGACATTGCACGGCACCTTTGGGGAGGATGGCGGGATGCAGCGGCTGCTCGACGGAGCGGGAGTCCACTACGCAGGCTGCGGGATGGCCGCGAGCGCGCTGACGATGGACAAGGCCCAGACCAAGGCCGCCGTCGCGCGGCGCGGCGTGGGTGTGGTCCAGGGCATCGCTTTTGCCTCCGCCCGGCCGCCTGCCGCAGCCGAAATTATCGCCGCATTGGGGGAGCGGCTGGTGGTGAAGCCGAACAACGAGGGCAGTAGCGTCGGCCTCGCGCTGGTGAGCGGACAGGCGGAGCTGACCGCGAAGCTCGCGGCGATCACGCACGGCACCTGGCTGGTCGAAAAGCGGATCGTCGGGCGCGAGCTGTCGGTCGGCGTTCTGGACGGGCGCGCCCTTGGGGTGGTAGAAATTCGGCCACGTTCCGGCGTCTATGATTTTGCGAGCAAATATACGAAGGGTCTGACAGAGTATTTTGCGCCCGCACCGCTCGACGCGGTGACGACGCGAGCGGTGCAGGCGGCGGCGGAGATGGCGTTCGCGGCCTGTGACTGCCGCGACTATGGCCGGGCCGATTTTATCCTCGCGCCCGAAAAAAATGGAGGGGAGACGCTTTATTTTCTGGAACTCAACACACTCCCCGGCATGAAGGAAACCAGTCTGCTGCCGATGAGCGCGCGCTGCGCGGGGTTGGATTTTCCCGCATTGGTCAGGGCCATGGTTGCCTCCGCCGTGCAACGCTTTCGCGCCGGAACTTCGGCTGTCACATGAATCCATCACCCGTCAAACTTCCGCCATCGCGCACCTGGCGCGATCTGCCGCAGCCGATCAAGCCACGGGCGATGTCGCGCGAGGGGCGGCGTCGGCGCGTATTGGCGGCCCTGCGCGTTACCGGTCTGGCCGGTCTGCTCCTGGCGGCGGCATGGGGCGGCATGGAATTTTTCGTCACGTTGAAGAGCAATCCCGCCCGGCTGGTCGCGCCGGCGGGCGGGGCGACCGTGCGCGGCCTCGTGATGCGTACCGACGGCGTGCTGGACACCGCCTGGACGGAGGCGACGCTCGCGCTGCCGCCGAAGGCCGGGCTGATGGCGCTCGACCTGGCGGTGTTGCAACGCCGGCTGCTCGCCAGCGGGCAGGTGGGCACGGCCGAGCTGACCCGACGGCTGCCCGACCGGCTCGCGGTGACGCTGCATGAACGCATACCGGTGGCGCGGGTGCTGGCGCAGGCCGGGGACGGCGAACCGCGCCCGCTCCTGGTCGCGCGTGATGGCGTGGTATTTGCAGGCATGGGTTATGCGCCCGAGACGGTGGCCCGGTTGCCGTTTCTTGACGGGGTGCGGCTGAAGGCCGTGGGCTCGGGCTTCGTTCCGATCGAAGGTATGACTGCGGTGGCCGGACTACTGGACGCCGCGCAGTCCGGCGTGCCGGAGCTCGTGCGCGGATTTCGCGTAATTTCGCTCGCGCGGTTCGAGGCGGACGGCGTGATCACCGTACAGTCTGACGACGTGGGTGAGGTGGTATTTGGCGTGCGCGAGGAGTTTGCCCGTCAGTTTTCGCGGCTCGACTTTGCGCTGGCGGCGACCCGCCGGCAGCTCCCCGTTGCACCGTTGCGGATCAACCTCGCGATTGGCGGCGGGCAAGTGTTGGTCGCACGGCTGGTGGCTGAACCACAGGTGGAACGGCCTGCGCTGCCGCGTCCAGCAGACCGGGCGGTGGTGGGCACCGTGAAGCCTTTGTCCGCACCCGGGCTTTCCGTCAATTTCCCTCATGCTCTCTAGGACCAAATTCATCGGTGCCGTCGAGATCGGCACTTCCCGGATCACCGTCATCATCGGGCAGATCGCGCGCGGGCGCAGTCTCAGCCTCATCGGGCTCGGCGAATGTCCGTCGCGCGGCGTGAGCAAGGGTACCGTCGTGGATTTCAAGGCGGCGACCGAATGCGTCCACGCGGCACTTGAAGAAGCGGAGCGGAGTGCGGGCGCGCGGGTGGGCGAGGTGTTTCTCGCGCAGAGTGGCGCGCATCTGGAGGGCTTTCAAAACGAGGCGGAGGTGCGCGTCTCTGCGGCCGACAATATGGTGAGCACGCTGGACATTGAAAACGTCTGCGGGCTCGCCAAGTCGAAACAGCTCCCCGAGGGCCGAATGGTGGTGCACCATCTCCGCCGTCCGTTCCGGCTTGATGGCCGGCTGGTGCCTGATCCCGAACACCTCGACGGACGCCGGCTCGAGGTGGGCTATTGGACCGTGCATGGGCAGGAAAGCCGCATTGCGGATCACCTCCATGTGATCCGCGGCTTCAATGTCCGCGTCACCGAGCTCATCCTTTCCAGCTTGGCTTCCGGCTCGGTCATGACCTCGACCGATGACCGGCGGCACGGCGTGCTGGTGCTCGATCTGGGTGCGGGGACGACCGACTATGTGCTCTACCGTGACGGCTGCGCGCTGCTGACAGGCGTGGTGCCGGTTGGGGGACTGCATTTCAGCAACGACCTAAGTCTCGGTCTGCGGCTTAACGATCAGGATCAGGCGGAGAAGCTCAAGCTGCGTTATGGCCGCGCCGTCGTGACCACCAAGGATCGCACCGAGAAGGTATGGCTCCATGGCGACCTGAGCATTGGCGACAGACAGTTTCCGCGCCTGACCATTGAGCAGATCACGGCGGCGCGCGCGCGCGAGTTATTTGAGGTGGTCCGGAAGAAACTCGGTGGCAACTTCGACCCAGAGTACACCGCCGCAGGTGTTGTACTCACCGGTGGCGGGTCGAAGCTCGCCGGTATCGAGGAGGTTGCCGCGCAGGTCTTCGATGTTCCGGCACGGTTTGGCGAGCCGCCTGGCTGGGTGGGCGATCACCTCCGTGCGCCCGGCCATAGTACCGCGCTCGGCCTGCTGCACTATGGTCTGGGCGCATCGCCCGAAAGCCTCCTCGCCCACCGTCCGGCGACGGTGGGCCGCCTGCTCCGGAACTTTTTCACCGCCGGCAACTGAATCCCATGGATGCTTCCTTTACTTCCCTGTCCTCTGCCACCGAGCTGCCCCTCGCCGGAAAAATCCTCGCGGACAGCACCATGGCCATCAAGG
>JBAXLL010000120.1:0-6014 GCA_037134835.1 Verrucomicrobiota bacterium | reverse complement strand
CCGTCCTGCGGTCCGGCAGCGCTCCAGCGCGCGGGTCACGCGGCGCGGGTTATCGGTGTCGAGTGCGCCCAGCCCGCCGGGATTGAGCGTGCGCAGTTCGGCGACGAGCGCCGGCAGCCCCTCCTCCGCGAGTTTCGCCGCCACCGCCGCGCGCAGGTCCGGTGGCACCGCCACCGCGTCGGCCACCGGCGCAAAAAAGCTTTTCAGGTAAAACCCACTTCCGCCCGTGACGAGCACGGCCCGCCCGCGCGCTGCAATGTCCTCCACCGCGGCCCGCGATTTTGTAAGGTAATGCGTCACATCCATCGGCTCCGTGATGTCGCACACGTCAATAAGGTGGTGGGGCACACGGGCCCGCTCGGCGGCGGTCGGTTTGGCCGTGCCAATGTCTGCGCCCCGGTAGAACAGCAGCGAATCGCAGGACACGATCTCGGCCCCGTGCTCTTGCGCCCACGCCAGCGCCAGCTCCGTTTTGCCGACGGCGGTCGGTCCGGTGAGGAGGTGGAGCAGGCGTGGCATTGACGGAGTGTTAACCACGGATATTACAGATTAACACGGTTAAAACCAGACGGCTGCAAATTCCAGTCAGGTTTAAAATGAACCCATGAGCCAACTATAGCAGGGCGAAAGCTGGCGTCCCCAAAAAGTGAAAAACGCGTTGAGCAACTTTTGTTCACTGCGCCACCCGGCGGGTGCCCGACTCGTTTCACCCCTGCGGGCAAGCCCAACCCTTCGGGTTGACCATCTTCGCGCTGCCGCGCTGCGTCGGCTATCGAACCTTCACAGATCGACGGAATTTTCACCTACATCAGACTGAACACCCAAGCGGCATGCCCACCTCGGACCGCTTGTCCCTGGTAAACCGGTAGACGACCCGCGGACGCTTTAATTCGCGATGTCGCCGAACACAGAACTATTAAGACTCGCCTAATAGGCTGACATCTGATTGTGTCTGGCATGGCCCAACGACGAGACCATGTCCTGATGGAATAACGCCGGCTCAAAGCCGCCCGACTCTTCGCGGAGGGCAAGGGCCCGAGCGAGGTGGCGCGCCGGCTGCACGTGCGCCGGCAGTCGGCCCATGACTGGCAACAGCGCTGGCGGCAGGGCGGCGTGGCTGCGCTGCGCAGCCGGGGTGCGGCCGGGCCGAAGCCCAAGCTCAGCGCAGGGCAGCGCGAGGGCCTTGCCGCCGCCTTGGTGGAGGGGCCGCAGGCCCACAGTTATGTGACGGCGGTGTGGACGCTGCCCCGGGTGGCAAGCTGATCGCGCAACGCACCGGGCAGCGCTATCATCCCGGCCATGTCTGGAAGCTGCTGCGTGGCCTGGGCTTCAGTTGGTTTCGTCCTCAAACCTCCGCCTCCTCGCACTAAAAACTTCCCGCCTGCTTGTCCCGACAGCAGAGGTGAGTTTTTCAGAGGCTCCTTAACACGCCCTATCGCGATTGAGATTTTGTACCGCTGGGCACCCTCAGACAGCGGTTTCGCCCCGCTCATCGGTCCGGATGCGGATGACTTCCTCCAGGGGTACGACAAAAATTTTCCCGTCACCGATCTTGCCAGTCTTCGCGCCGGCCATGATGGAGGCGATGGCCTTCGGCACCGTTTCGTCGGCAAGCGCAATCTCAATTCTCACTTTGGGCAGAAAATCCACGGTATATTCGCTGCCGCGGTAGATTTCGGTGTGGCCCTTCTGGCGGCCGAAACCCTTGACCTCGGTGACGGTCATGCCCTCTACACCCGCGGTGGTTAGCGCTTCCTTCACTTCGTCGAGTTTGAATGGTTTGATGATGGCGATGACGAGTTTCATGGCGGATGGGAGGAGGTTGAAAGGTGAGGGTGGGTTGGTTGCGTCCGGATGAGAGATGGCCGGCGGGGCGGTCCGACGCAAGCCCACGTCGATCCTAGCCCAGCGCGGCATCTGCGGGGGCAGTTGCAAGCAAAATCCCGATTTTACCGCAAACTGCTTGGCGCGCACCTCCTGTCTGCGAAGATGGCGCTCTCATGAGCAGCCACGTACCAGCTTCGCTTCCTCCCGCGGCCCGGACCGCGCTGTGCGTGGGTGCACTCGGCGTCGTATTCGGAGATATCGGCACCAGTCCGCTCTACACGATGAAGGAGTGCCTCGCGCACCTGCATCGCCATGGTGTTGGCGAGACCGAGGGTGTGCTCGGCATCCTGTCGCTTATCTTTTGGTCGCTCGTGCTGGTGGTGAGCGTGAAATACCTCTTTTTTGTGACCAAGGCTGACAACCACGGCGAGGGCGGCATCTTTGCCCTGCTCGCGCTGCTGCAGACTGGTAGTGGCGGCGGCGAAAAACCGGTAACACCCGTTCGTGGCCTTGGCTGGGCGGTCGTCCTGCTGCTCATCGGGGCGGCATTGCTGTACGGTGACGGTATCATCACGCCGGCCATCTCCGTGCTAGGTGCGGCCGAGGGCCTCAAGGCCATCAGCCCCGACTTCACGCAGGCACAGATCGTCTGGCTGGCGTGCGCGGTACTCGCGGGGCTGTTTTGGTTCCAGCACAAGGGCACTAAAAACATCGGGCGCGTTTTCGGGCCGGTGATGGTCATCTGGTTTGCCGTGCTCGCGGTGCTCGGCGTATGGCACCTCGCCGCTTTTCCCGGCGTGCTCCGCGCGCTCAATCCGCTTCACGGCCTCGCCCTGCTGCGGTATGCCCCCACCGAGATTCCCGCGCTGCTCGGGGCGGTCGTGCTGGCCATTACTGGGGCCGAGGCGCTCTACGCCGACATGGGCCATTTTGGCCGCGGCAATATTGCGCTCGCGTGGTATGGGGCGGCGTTTCCCGGCCTCGTGCTCAACTATTTTGGGCAGGGGGCGCTCATTCTTAAAAATTCCGCCGACCAGACGCCATTGCTCGCGACGGACAACCCGTTTTTTCTGCTCGCTCCGCCCGGTTTACCGCGGGCTTTGCTCACCGGGTTGTCCATCATTGCGGCCATCATCGCCAGTCAGGCGCTCATTTCGGGCGCATACTCGCTCACGAGGCAGGCGATCCAGCTCGGTTATTTTCCTCGCCTCAAGATCAACCATACGAACTTCGAGCTTTCCGGACAGATTTACGTGCCCTTCGTTAATGTGCTGCTCGCCGGAGGTGCGATTCTTACCGTAGTGTTCTTTGGTTCGACCGACCGTCTCGCCGCCGCCTACGGCATCGCTGTCACCGGCACGATGGCGATAACGACCGTCGCATATTTTCTGGTGACGCAAAAACTCTGGCATGACCCGCTTTGGCGGGCGGTCCCGATTTGCGGCACCTTTCTGTTGATCGACCTCGCGTTCTTTGGAGCCAACGCTCACAAGATCGGGGAGGGTGGCTGGTTCCCGCTTGCCATCGGCGCGGTGTTGCTCGCCGTAATGCACACTTGGAAAATCGGCCGCGACGAAATCTTTCGCCGCGTCTTCAGCAACAATGTCACCGAGGCTGAGCTGACGAACATCGCGCGTAGCACACGGATCACGCGGGTGGCGGGCTGCGCGGTGTTTATGGCCGGCTCGCCCCGTGGCACGCCCATCGCCCTGCTCCACCACGTCAAGTCCAACCGCTGCCTGCACGAGACCGTGGTGCTCCTCAGCATCCTTACTCAGGACAGGCCGGCCGTGCCCGATGTGGAACGGCTCACGCTGACGGAGATCGGCGAAGGCATCTGGCGTGCGGTTGGCCGCTACGGTTACATGGAGTCGCCTGATGCGGGCGCGCTCATGGAAGGGATCCGTGCCGGCGGGGTGCCCGTAAACCCGAGCACGGCCACTTATTTTTTCAATCGCGAGATGATCATCACCGGAGGCAATGCCCGGATGTGGGAGTGGCAGAAAAATCTTTATGCCCTCCTCAGCCGCAATGCCCGCCCGGCCAAGGATTATTATCGGATCACGCCCTCGCAGATCATCGAGATTGGACTGCCACTGCAATTATAGGGTAGGGTCTACTTGGCGTTCTTTGCAGTCGGCGTTCTCCACGTTTTCGACGTAGATGCTCTCGCCATCTCCATGAACTGTTCTGATTCTGGCCTTATCGAAAAAACAAAAGCCCCGTAACCTTCTGGGCTACGGGGCGTTGTATTTAAATGGAGCAGGCGAAGAGACTCGAACTCTCGAATCCAGTTTGGCCCCCTTGCTCTTCATAAAGCGTTGATAATGAGCATATGCGTTTTCTGCGTTCTTCCGCGTTATTATGACTTGACTTAGGACATAGCCGGAGACTAGAACTTTTTCGTGCCTTCCGTCCACCGCCACCCTCGCACCAAGTTTTGGATCGGTCATTTCAACGATACCAACGGCCGCCAGCGCGCCCGTTCCACCAAGGAGACCAACCGCACCGCCGCCCTCGCCACCGTCGAGAAGTGGCAGCGCGAGGCCACCATCCTTGCCGGCCAGTCTTCGGGCGAGAACCTCATGCCCCTCATCAAGGCTCCTGAACTCCTTGAGCGTTTCATCACTCTCAGCCACCGCGCTCGCTCGGGTTCCCTGACTGTCGGCGATGCCGAGGCGCTCATCTCCGATTTGTTGGTCGCGACCGGGCAAGACCCGCTCCGCACCGAGACCACCCGCCAATTTTTCACCGCCTACATCGCCGAGAAAACCAAGTCTCGCGCCGAAGGCACCTCCTTGCGTTACAAACGCATCCTCGACGATTTCCTCAAGCACCTCGGCAAGCGCGCCGACCAGCCCCTTGAGCGCCTCACCGCCCGCGACGTGCAGTCCTTCCGTGACGTCGAGCTCGACCGCGGCATGTCCAACGCCTCCGCCAACATGGCCGTGAAGGTCTTGCGCGGCCCCCTCAATCTCGCCTGTCGCCAAGGCATCCTGAAAAACAACCCCGCCGAGGCCGTGGACATGCTCGGCCACGAAGCCGCCGAGCGCCGCGCCTTCACCCTCGCGGAGCTTCGCAAGCTGCTGACCAAGGCCGATGACGAATGGCAGGGCATGATATTGGTCGGCTACTGCTGCGGTTTCCGCATTCAGGACGCCGCCAGTCTGCGCTGGGATCAGATCGACCTCGACCGCCGCGTGATCTCCCTCCGGCCGGCCAAGGAGGCCCGTCATCGCAAGGCCCACAAGCGCGAGACGATCATCCTGCCCGAGCTGCGCGAGTGGCTGGAGCCGCGCCGGGGCGTCGGCACCGCCCCCGTGTTTCCCACCCTGCATGGCAAAAAATCCGGCGGTAAATTTGGCCTGTCCCTCACCTTCCGCGCACTCATGGTGCAGGCCGAGATCAAATTTGAAAACGTCGCCGCCAAGGGTGCCAGCAAGGCCTTTTTCGACCTCGGCTTTCACGCGCTGCGCCATGCCTGTGTGTCTGCCGCGGCCAATGCCGGTGTGCCCGAGGAAATCCGGCGTGAGCATGTCGGCCACGCCTCGGACGTTCACCGCGAATACACCCACCGCGAAATCGCCAGCCTGGAGAAGGCCTTTGCCGCCATGCCACGCATCACCGCAGAGCCCACGCCGAAGATGGTGCGCCAGATCAGCCCCGCGCGGCCAGCCTGAGGGGTCAAACCGGGCATCCATCCACGCGAGGGTGGGGGACACCACCCTCAGGAAACGTGGCCCGATTTCGACCCGGCACGGCCGCTCTTTTGGGACATTCGCCCGCGCGCTTCAACCGGTTCATCCGGATGTCACTGCCTCATGGCTCTCGCGCTGGTGTCGTCGGTCTCCCACACACCGCGCCCGCTTCCTTTCTTTTACCTCGTCTAATCGGGCGTGACCGCCGCCACCGCTGTCATGGCCGCGCAGTCCCGCAGAGCATATCAGCAGCACCTATTTTGAGGCCGGATGGTTGGTATTCTGTCCATCCGCCTCCCGCGCCGCCCCAACTCGCCTATTCGCCCACGGCCGGCGGAGCGCCCCGCCGGCCGCGTGTGGCGAATCTTGACGCGTGCTGTGGGCCGGCCGACTCTTCGGCATGGTCAACCGCACACCCAACCCCGACGACCTCGACCCACCGCCGGCATGGTGGTTTGAGGATCGCAATCTGTGGGAGAAGTGTATCCC
>JBAXLL010000119.1:0-6081 GCA_037134835.1 Verrucomicrobiota bacterium | reverse complement strand
TAAAAAGTCTTGATTAGTCGCTCCTGCCATTTCGGATCGGCTTTGGCCTGCGCGAAGACGAAGGCGGACTGGTAGCCGTTCTCCGGCGCAAGATTTTTGTAGGGATCGGTGGCTTCAACCAGACCGCCACCCACCACCTCGATCTTCACGCTCCAATCATAGTGATCGACGCCGCGTCTCACGATCAGGGATTTTGCGTCAGCGTGATGCGCAGCTCGCCCGCCCCGCTTCTTTTTCCAGTCGTGAGGTCGAAGGCTGCGCCAAACGTGCCGGCCTGACTGTCATAGACCAGCCGACTGTCCAGTTGCGCGTGGGTCATTGGCTCCGCGCCCTGGAGTTTCCATAGAATAAAAACCGCCGGGTCGGCGGGCGTTGGATCCTTCCCGTTGGTCGGGCCTTTGTATCCTGCCCCGCGCGCCTCCATTTCGTAGCCTTCTTTCCGCACGGTCACGCCCAAGTCCGCCCCGTGCAACCCGGTAAACTGAAACAAGCCCTCGTTGTCCGTTGCTGTTTGGTGAGCTTCCCTACGGCTGCTCTCAAACCCGACATTGAGCAAAATGTTTCCCATCACGGTCGCGCCAGCCACCGGATTGCCGTATTGGTCAACCACCTTGCCGTAGTAGTTCTGCGGCTTGCTGTTTTCCGCGTCCAAAATTTGCTGGAACTGCTGCAGCCGCGCCTGTCCGGCTGGCGAGTTGAGCATTTCATCCACACGATTCGTTTGTGCTGGCGCTGGTAAAGCTGGAGCGGAGGTCGGTTCAGCCGCAGCCAAAGGCGGAGGCTCATCCGTTGGATTTTTCGCCGCAGATGGAGCGGACTTTGGCCCGACTGGCTGAGGCGCGGTCGGCAATGGTTGAACGCCAAAAAAATGCCAGCCGATCAAGCCTGCCAGCAGGATGGCCAGCGCGGCAAAAAATATCCGGCGATTTTTCATGGCGTTCATTTTAGATTAAACCCGTTCTGGCCGAGCAAAGTTTTCCAATAGTTCGCCTGGTCCATATTGCTGAACCGGAACTGCGCGCTGTGCCAAGGGTGATCCTTGTATTTTTTATTTGGATCATTTGTCAACGTGTCGGCCGGCCAGATGCTCTGCAAATTCTGCGGAGACAGTCCGCTGACGCTGGGCACCGCCCCGAGGGCGATGCTGCGCGGCTCGTCGGCAAAGGCATAAATTTCGTAGCGGTCGGCGATATTGCCATTGGCGGTGCCGCCGGAATCGCCCAGATGCAAGGCGACGTTGCCCACGACCGTGGCACCATATCCGGTCGGATTGTCGGAGTGATACCTCGTCTTGAAAAATCCGTTTTCCACCGGGGCGGCGTTGCCATTGCCCGTGTAGCCGTAAGGCGGCCCGAGCTCATCCGTCGGTGGCCTGGTGACGTTGCCAGCGGCCCAATCCGGTTTGAGTTCCTGATCCACCTGCCAGTGGGAACCGTTCAGGGCAAAATCGTTGACGTTGTAAAAATTGAACTTGGCACCGGTGGCCCCGCTGTTGGACGCGAGCCATTGGTTGTAAGCGTTGGCGGTGGTGGGGCCGGTGCCGGAATCAAACAGCAGCGGGTTGGTGTTCACCACATTGCAGTCGTTGTGGTGCCAACGCACCCTGTCCTCCCAGGCCGGGCCCCGAGGCAGGGCGGCCTGTCCCCAAGCCGCCGGAGATTTCTTGGTGGGTTCCGGGTTGAAAATCATCCCAGCAATTCCTCCGCGTGTGCCAGCGCACTCCGGGCCTTGCTGTCGCCGAGCATCCGGGCGAGCTCGCTCACGCGGGCCTTCCGGCTCACGTGGAGCGGCGTGATGCTCACGATGGCGCGCTCCTTGGACTGGTCCTTCGTCACCACAAAATGAGTGTCGGCTTGCGCGGCCACCTGCGGGAGATGCGTCACGCAGAAAACCTGCCGGCCGCGCGCGATGGCGGCCAGCTTCTCGCCGACGATGCGGCCGATCTCGCCGCCCACATTTGCATCCACCTCGTCGAACACCAGCACCGGCACGCCATCTAGGTCGGCGAGGACGGTCTTGAGCGCCAGCATCACGCGCGCGAGCTCGCCGCTCGACGCGATGCGGGCGAGCGGCAGGGGCGGCTCGCCGACATTCGGTGAAAACAGGAACTCCGCCGCGCAGTCGCCCGCCGGCCCCAGTTCCGGCAGAGGCGCGACCTGCGCCCGGAAGTCCGCCTGCTTGAAACCGAGCTGCGCGATGCCCTTCCCCGCCGCTTTCGCCAGTTCCTTCGCGGCCTTCTCCCGGGCGGCGCGCAGCGCGGTGGCATCCTTGCGCGCTGCCCGCTCCGCCTCGGCGATCCTCTGCTCCAGCCGGGCGAGGGCGCCCTCAAGGTCGCCCTGCGCCTCGAGCCGGCGGCGCAGCTCCTCCCGCGCGGCGGCCACGGTCCGCGCGTCGCCGCCGTGGCGGCGCCTGGCGTCGTGCCACGCGTCCATTTTCTCCTGCAAGGTCGCGGCCTGCGCGGGGTCGTGCGTCAGCGACTGCGCCAGCCCGCCGAACTCGGCGGCGACATCGTTCAGCTCGATGGCCGCCGCCGCCAGGCGGTCCGCCAGCGGTTTGCTCGCGGGGTCGAGCGCCTCCAGTTGCCGCGCCTCGCGCACCCGTGGCGCGAGCCGCGCCTGCACGCCATCCTCCCCGGTCAGCCCGTCCTCCAGGCCCTGCGCCAGCGCGGAGATCTCCTGCCCGCGGCTCTGGCGGGTGAAGTCGCGCTCCAGCGCCGTGATGGCCTCCTCGGTCAGCTCCAGCGCGTCGAGCCGGGCCAGTTGGTCCTGCAAAAACGCGAGCTGGTCGGGCGCGAGCTTCGTCTCGCGCGCGAGCTTTTCCCGCCCGGCGAGCAGCCCGCGCCAGGCGTGGTATTTCTCCCGGTAGGCCGCGAGCGGGACCGCGTGGCGACCGAACAGGTCGAGCAGCTCGAGCTGATGGCTTTCCCTCAGCAGCCGGCGCGGTTCGCCGGGGCCGTGGAAATCAACCCAGTGCTCGCCCAGCCGGGCGAGCACGGCGAGGGTGGCGAGGCCGCCGTTGACGGTGATTTTGGGCGGCTTGTCGCGCGGCAGGCTGCGCTTGATGAGCAGCCTGCCCTCCTCGCAGGGCGGGAGGTCGAGGTCGGCCAGCAGCGTGTTTATTCCTTCCGACCGCTCAAAAAAAAGCGCGGCCTCCACCTCGCACACCGCCGCCCCCTGGCGGATGATGGTTTTGTCCGCGCGCTCGCCGGCGAGAAGCGACAGCGCGCCGAGCAGGATGCTCTTGCCCGCACCTGTCTCACCCGTGACCGCGGTGAAGCCGCCCTCAAAGTCGAGCGCGACTTCCTCGAGCAGGGCGAGGTTCCTGATGTGAAGCGATTGCAGCATGCCGGACACAGGGGCGCAAAAAAACCGGCGGGGTTCAAGGCTGGGTTGAAACTGATTCTGTGCCGCCGGCCGGCTGGACGAAGCCACCGACCCGCGACCGATTTCGCAGATTGCCCCGAAGGACGCAGCCCACGAGATTCAGGACGTGCGCATCATTGACGCCCACGTCCATCTCTACCCGGCGGAGGTCAACGCCGACCCCGCCGGCTGGGCCGCCGCCCAAAGCGAGGCCCACTGGGCGAGGCTCTGCACGCGGCGACGACGCGATGGGCACCCGGTGCAGGGATTTCCCGCGGTGGACGGGTTGCTGCGGGCGATGGACGCAGCGGAGGTCGAACGCTCCATACTACTCGGCTGGTATTGGGAGAAACCTGCGACCTGTGGGTGGCAAAACCGCTTCTTCGCCGACTGCGTGCGGGCGCATCCCGACCGGCTGGCGGCCTTTGCAACCGTGCATCCAGCGGCAGGTCGCGAGGCGACGCTCGCCGAGGTTCGTCGGGCCCATGGGGATGGGCTGATCGGCCTCGGCGAACTTTCACCGCACTCCCAGCACGTTCCGCCCGATGACCCCGGATGGCATGACGTGCTTACGCTGGCGGCGGAGCTGAGGCTGCCCGTGAATCTCCATGTCACCGAGCCGGAAGCACGCCCGTTTCCGGGCCGGGTGGACACGCCCCTGGAGGATTTTGTCCGTCTGGCGCAGGCCCATCCGACCGTGACGTTCATCCTCGCACACTGGGGCGGCGGACTGGATATCACCCCTTTGCCGAATGTCCTCGTGGACACCGCCGCCGCACCGCTCATCTACGGGGACAAAGTCTGGTCACGCCTTGGCCGCGACGTGCCCCCGGAGCGCGTACTGTTTGGTTCCGATTTCCCACTGGACCTTTATCCGCGCAGCCAGCCCGGAGCAGGCGTGAAGCCCTTCATCGCCGAGGCCGCAGCCAACGTGGCCGATTCCCTCGCCCGGACGGCACTGTTTTCCGGAAATGCCCGACGGCTGTTTGGCTGGGCCTAAGGGCCTTGCAAGCCCCATGCAGGGGGCTTGCAACCCCGGGCGAAATGGCTGGTTACCCATATCCGGCTTGCGCGCCGGGCTCGGCCTTCGCCATGACAGCGTTCATGCAAAACGCTCCCGCACTCCTTTTCCTTAGTCTGCTGGCGGCGTTCACGGCGCTGACTGCTGGCTGCGCCCGCGAGACCCCTACCCCTCCGCCCTTCACGGCCAGCCCGTCGCTGCGCAAAGTGCATTTGCAAACCGACTGGCTGCCCCAGGCGGAGCATGGCGGGTTTTATCAGGCGCTCGTCCGGGGCTACTATGCCGAGGTGGGGTTGGATGTGGAGATTCTGCCGGGCGGGCCGGGCACGAGCATCCGGCCGCAGGTCGCCTCAGGCCAGGTTGAATTTGGCATGAATCGAAGCGATGACACGCTCACCGCCATCGGCCAAGGGCTGCCGCTCGTCATCGCCGGGGCCTACTTGCAGCACGATCACCTTGGCCTGCTGCTGCATGCCGACGATCCGGCCAAAACTTTAGCCGACCTTAACGGTCGCACCGTCACCGCCATGGTCGGTCTGACGTGGATTCCATTCGTGCAAAAAAAATACGGCATCACCTTCAATCTGCGCCCCGACACGCCGGGGCTGACGACGTTTCTCGCCGACCGCACCGAAATCCACCAATGTCTCGTAACGAGCGAACCGTACTTCGCCACGCAACAGGGCGTCACCACGCGCACGCTCGCCATCGCCGACAGCGGTTACGATGCCTACCATGTCATCATCACCAGTCGCGCCTTTGCGCACGATCACACGGCGGATGTGCGCTCGTTCGTGGCCGCCTCGCTGCGCGGCTGGGATGACTATATACGTGGTGACCCGACGGCGGCACACGCGGCAATTTTGAGCGGGAACAAGGATATGACTCCCGAGCTGCTGGCATTTTCGCGCGACGAATTGGTGAAACGCGGGCTCGTACACGGCGACACGGCGAAGGGTGATGTATTTGGCAAACTCCGTGCTGACCGGCTGGCGGCGCAGATTGCCGTGCTGCAGGAGTTTGGCGTGACGGTGAAATCGGCCGCGCCGGCGGATGTCACCACCCCGGAAGCGCTGGCTCCTTGAGCGCAGGCCGCAAGGTTATCCCTGGATGGCCACTTCCGTTTCCGAATCGGTGTCGTCAAGCGGCACCCTGACGTTGAGATGCGAAAACCCTTGGCCCCGCCGCCGCGTTTGCCCATGAAAATGTCTCCATGACTCCCGAAGCCAAACTCGCCGCCCTCGGCCTCACGCTTCCCGCCGCGCCCGCCGCGGCAGGCAACTACGTGGCGACCGTCCGCACCGGCAACCTGCTCTTTTGCGCCGGGACCATCTGCGCCCGCGACGGCGCGATGACCCACACCGGACACGTCGGCCGTGAGCAGACGGTGCAAACGGGTTACGACGCCGCGCGCGTCTGCGCCCTGAATGCCCTCGCCAACATCCGCGCCGCGACCGGCTCGCTCGACCGGGTGGCCCGCGTGGTCATGGTCAACGGCTTTGTGCAGGCCATCCCCAGCTTTGCCGACAGCCCCGCCGTCATCAACGGCGCCAGCGACCTGCTGGTGGAAATTTTCGGCGAGGCGGGCAAACACGCCCGCGCCGCCGTCGCTGTCAGCGGCCTGCCACGCAACTCTTCGGTCGAGGTGCAGCTGGTCGTCGAGCTGAGGCAGTAAGCCGCCCCTCCCAAGCCCCACGC
>JBAXLL010000118.1:0-6107 GCA_037134835.1 Verrucomicrobiota bacterium | reverse complement strand
GTCGAAGACCGGCGCCACCCACCATGCGCGTCACCGGCCCTTTCAGTACCACCGTCGCGCCGCTCTCAGCGCTGAACTCGCGCATCCCCATGCCACCGGCGATCCGCGCAAATTCCCCTGCGTGCGGCGTGAGCACGCGCGGCATCCTGCCCGCGCGCACGAGGTCCGGCTGCAGCGCATCGGCGTCAAGCACGAGCGGCACTTCCGCCGTTTCGATGACCGTGTGCAGCAGCGCCATGGTCTCCGGCTCGCGACCCAGGCCCGGCCCCAGGAGCCATGCCGTGGCGCGGCCGGAGCAGTCCTGCAGCCGGCTGCGGCCGGCCATGGCCAGTCCGCCCTCTGGCGTGACCGGACAGCCGATCCACATCGCCGCGGGTGCGCGCGCGGCAAAGCTCGCCACGAGCGACTCCGGTACCAGCGCCGTCACCAGCCCCGCGCCGCTGCGGAGCGCCGCCTGCACACTCATCAGTGCCGCGCCCGGATAGCGCAATGAGCCGGCCATAACGCACAGGTGGCCATAACTGCGTTTGTCCGTGTGCGGCGAACGCAGGGCGCGCAAGGGGGCGAGCACGTCGGCGGTGAGGACAAAATCGCCCTTCGTGGTCGCCGGGGTCGCTGACCCCGGACCAGCCGGAGCGGAGCCGGCGGCGGCAAAAAATCCCAGATCGAGATAGCGGACGCGACCGGCGTTGGGCAACGTGAGCAGCGGCGTTTTGACGATCCCCGTGGCATAGGTGAAATCGGCCCGGAAGGCGTCGGGTGCGCCGAGCCCGCTCGGCAAATCCACGGCCGCGCGCAGGCGGACGGGCAGGGCATTCACGCGCGCAAGTAGCGCGGCGGTCCCCGGGTCCAAGGGCGGGCGGAACTGGAAGCCGAAGACCCCGTCCAGGCAGAGGTCATACGGGAGCGCAGGCGTCCCACCCGCTGTGGCCGATGCGGGCGTCCCGCCCGCGCTCCTCATCACCACCCGGTCGCCCGCGGCCTGCGCCAGCTCGCGCCACGCGCGCGCGGCGAGCGGACGCAACGCCCGCTCACCCATCGCCAGGATCACTTCGGCGCGCGCGGCGGGAAATCTTTGCAGAATGCATTGGGCGGCGAGCAGCGCGTCGCCGCCGTTATGGCCTTTGCCGACGAGCACGAGGATGCGGCCCGCCGGCGGGAAGCCGCCGATTTCCTTATAATCGTCGAGCACCGCCCCCGCCACGGCCCGGCCCGCGGCCTGCATCGCGGCCCATTCGCGGGCCTCGTCGCCGCCAAAAAATGTCTGCTCAAAGGCCCCCGCTTCGTCGCAGGTCAGGATGGGATGAACGGGCAGGATCATGGGGGAAACGTGGCGCAGTTACGCCGCCTTGACGAGCGCGGCGACGGCCAGGGCGGCGGTTTCCGTATGCGAGAGTGTGAGCATCACGCCCGTGCCACCGAGCTGGCGGAGCAGGGCGGCGGCCGATGCGTCGAGGCGGACAAGCGGCTCCATCCGGGCGCCGTGATAGACCGAGACAGACTTCCAGCCCAACTCTGCGCCGATGCCGGTGGTGAAGCATTTCGACACGGCCTCCTTGGCGGCCCAGCGCGCGGCGAGGTGTTTGTGCGGATGCTTCAGGCCCAGACAGTAGGCGCGTTCTTCGTCCGTGAACACCCGCGCCAGAAAACGCTCGCCCTGCCGCTCCAGCACGCCGCGGATGCGCTCGACCTCAATCAGATCGCAGCCTAGTCCGAGCAGGACTCCGCCGGGGGGAAGGGTGATCATGGGGAAAGTAGTGGGTAGTGAGCAGTGGGTAGCGAGTAGAAAACCAGATACATGCGCCAGCGGGATGCTCGCTACTCACTACTCGCTACTTCATGGATTCATCCGCGCCTTCATCTCCCGCACGGCCTCGTTGAGGCCGGCCAGCAGGGCGCGGCTCACGATGCTGTGGCCGATATTCAGCTCATGGACGTGGGGGAGCGTGCGCACCTCGGCGATGTTGACATAGTTGATGCCATGGCCGGCGTTGACGACGAGGCCGAGGCCGTGCGCGCGCACCGCGCCCTCGCGCAGTCGGGCAAATTGCCGGACCCGGCGCGGCGAAAAATACGCCTGGGCATACGCGCCGGTGTGCAGCTCGATCCAGGGCGCGCCGAGCTCGGCCGCGAGCTGGATTTGCGCGGGCACGGGATCAATGAAGAGGCTGGTGGCGATGCCGGCGGCGTTCATCGCCTCGGTGCACCTGGCCACGCGGCGGCGGTGGACGCTGACATCAAGGCCGCCCTCCGTGGTGATTTCGGCACGGTTTTCGGGCACGAGGCAGACGGAATCGGGCTGCAGCTTGAGCGCGAAGCGCGTCATCGCCGGTGTGCAGCTCATCTCCAGGTTGAGCCGTGTGCCGATGCTCTCGCGCAGCCGCCACACGTCGCGCTCCTGAATGTGGCGGCGGTCCTCGCGTAGATGCACGGTGATGCCATCGGCCCCGGCGCGCTCGGCGAGCAGCGCGCAGGTGACGGGATCGGGTTCGACCGCACCGCCGGCCTTGGACGCAGCCTGCCGGTAGCGTGCCTGCCGGAGCGTGGCGCAGTGGTCAATATTGACGCCGAGAAGAATCATGGGGCGTATCTTGGCATAATGCCGGAAGGCATGAAACCAAGAAAATGCCCGCCCACCCGGTTTTCCGTTGCGGTCCGAAACGGGAATTATTGCCGCTCCAGTCAGCTTAATTCACGATCGCACCATAGGCTGACGCATGGCTGCCTTGAGGCAGGGCGGAGCAGCGCGCTCCGCCGCGAGGGTTACCCCCTCCGACCCTCCGTCGTAGCGCGGGCAACCTGCCCGCGCTCCCTCGGTGCATCCGCCCTTCCGCGTTTCCGCGATCAGCTCGGCCCTATCTAGGTTACCTCTGTGCTCTCCTGCTAAAATCAGGTTTTGAAATTCCCCGCTCCGCGATCTTTGCGACCTCCGTGTTGAATTGTTTGTCGCCTTTTCAAAACCATGTGCCGCGTTTCGGTTGTGAGCCGCGCGGGTGATCGCGCGTTGCCGCAGTGCCTGGCCAATGCGCCCACCTGTCAGTGTAATTTGGCGGGTCTCAATCAGCTAACCGCTCAGGTTGTCCAGGCTCGGTCTCTTGGCCGGGTATTTGCCCGGTTGTGGCATTTCTTGGCATGCATGCCTTCTTGTGGGTTGCATGTCCCTGTCTGGCTTGAAGATTACTGCCCAATGAATGACCTCTTTTTTGTGTCGGCGTTCAGATTCGCCGGAAGGTGCCCTGCATGACTATTTCCCCTTGGGAGATGTTGCTGGCGATTTTGGGCGCGCTCTTTGTCGGCGTGTCGAAGACCGGCGTGGGCGGGCTGGGGGTGCTGGCCTCGGCGTTGTTCGCCGCGCTCATGCCGGCGAAGCAGTCGGCGGGGTTTGTGCTTCCGTTGCTCGTGTTTGGCGACCTCGTGGCGGTGGCGTCCTACCGGCGGCACGCGGTGTGGGCCCACGTTGGGCGGATGTTTCCATGGACGGCGGCGGGCATCCTGCTCGGCTGGTACGCGATGGGCCGCATGGACGACCGGCAGGCCAGGCTGCTCATCGGTGCGCTGGTGCTTGGGCTGACGGCATTGCAGGTAGCGCGACGGCACTTGGGTGCGGATGGCGTGGCGCCGGGCGCATGGTTTGGGCCGGTGGTCGGGGTGCTGGCCGGCTTCACGACGCTGGTGGCCAATGCGGCCGGTGCGCTCATGGCGGTTTATCTGCTGGCGATGCGGCTGCCGAAGCTGGAATTTGTCGGCACGGCGGCCGTGTTCTTTCTGCTGGTGAACCTCTTTAAGGTGCCGTTCATGGTGAATCTCGGGCTGCTCACGACGGAGAGCTTTTCGTTCAACCTGCTGCTCGCCCCGGCGGTGTTCCTCGGCACGCTGGGCGGGCGCTGGCTGCTGCCCCGGCTGAACCAGCGGACGTTTGAGAATGTTACGCTCGCGCTGGGCGCGCTGGCGGGCCTGTATCTTTTGCTCAAATAATCACCATGCCGCGCATGACCGTCAGACAAATGTGGAAGGCGAAGCTTGAGGGCAAACTCGCGCCGGCTCCACGCGTTTCGGGTGGCCCGTCCTCCGCCGGGATGGTCCCGGCGCTGCGGGTTGCGTTCGCGGGCCGGGTGCTCGGCATTGATCCGTCGCTGCGCGGCACCGGGCTGGCGCTGGTCGAGTTTGTGCCGGGCCGCGCCCCCATGCTGTTGCGTTGCCAGACGGTGCGCGTGCCGGCGAAGCATCCGATGGCCTTTGCACTGGCGGAGATTCATCGCGCCGTCACCGCGTTTCTTGCCGGGACGGACGTGCGCCACGTCGCGCTGGAACAGACGATCTTTGTGCAAAATTTTCAGGTGGCCCAAATCCTGGGGGCGGCGCGCGGCGCGGCGATGGCGGCGGCGGCGTTGCACACGCTGGAGGTTTTTGAATATCCGCCGCTCCGGGTGAAGCAGGCCGTCGTCGGCGCGGGCCGGGCGAGCAAGGAGCAGATGGCCCGCACCGTGATGGCCCTGCTTGGCCACGGCCGCCCGCTCGCCAGTGACGAGGCTGACGCCGCCGGCGTCGCCCTCTGCCACGCCTTCACCTGGCGGGGCTGATGTAGCGCCGGTCTCTGACCGGCCTGCTGATTTGAATCGTCCTTTCGCCTTTGGCCGATAACTGGCCGGTCGCAGACCGGCCCTTTTCAGTCCCGGCTCTCCCGAGCCGGGCTACCTTAACCAGCTGGCTATTTCCGTAGCCCGCTTCGGGAGAAGCGGGAGATTGCTTAGAACCGCAGCAAACGCCGCCGCCCGCTATCGTCAGGCTTGAACGCAAATATCATCGCGCCGCCCGCGACCAGCAGCACCACGCACTTCGGCCGGCCTGTTAGTGCCGATCTCGGACCGGACTGCTGCGTATGCGGCCGATCTACCCACATTGTCCGGTCACACCGCTTGGGTTCTGGGCGGTTTCGCCTCACGCCGCACCGCCAGCCACGCCGCGAGGGCCAGCGCCGCGCTCACGGTCACGAACCAGTCGCCGTGCTCCGTGTAAAAGCTCTGGCGTCCGATCCAGCGCGAATCGCGCGTGACATCGGTCGCCGCTGCGCCGCGAAAATACACGGTGCCCCGCGCGGCCGGCCCGGCGTCCTGCGCGGCCGGGCTGGCGCTCACGTTGCCCGCCGCGTCGCGCGTGACCACCGCGCGGATGGTGCCAAACTCATCAATCCATCCGCTCCAGCCGGCATTGCCGTCGCGCAGGACCGGCCGGCGGGTCTCGACCGCGCGCAGCACGCTATGCGCGGCGTGCTGGTAGGCCATGCCGCCCTCGCCATACCAGGCGTTGTTCGTATGGACGACCAGCACATCTGCGCCGGCTTGGGTGCTCGCCCGGGCCAGGGCGGGAAAAATGTCCTCGTAACAGATGAGTGTGCCGGCCTTGAGCGCGGCTTCGGCCGGTTGTCCCGGCAGGTGCACCGCGAGCGGGGTCGCGCTTTCGCCGCGGGCGAAGTCGTCGCCGATCGGCACAAATTTGCCCAGCCACCCGAACAGCGGGCGCAGCGGCACGTATTCGCCAAACGGCACGAGTTTTCGCTTCGCATAGATGCGCTCCTGCATGCCCGTTGCCGGATCCACGACATAGGCGGCATTGAGCCATTCGGCCGTCTCGGGGCGTCCGTCGGCACCCGGCAGGAGGGCAATGGAGCCGAGCGCCAGCGGTGCGCCGGCTTCCCGCACGAGCCTTTCCACCTGCGCGCGCAGCGCGGCGTCGGCATTGAGCGGCAGCGGCGTCGTTGCCTCGGGCCAGAGGATGAGGCCGGGCTTGAGCGCGGTGGCCTGGCGCGTCACGTCGCCGAGCACGGCGAGGATTTCGTCGCGCTTCGACGGATCCCATTTCACTTCCTGGGGGATGTCGGGCTGGACAAAGGCCACGCGCACCAGCGGCACCGCGTAGGGCGCACGGTTGACGGCTTCGCTGAGATGCACGCCGAGGCAGGTGAGCAGCAGCGCCAGCGCCATCAGAAACTCCGGGCTGCGCCGCCAGAGCCCGCGCTGATTTTCAAACCACAACCGGTGTGCGTAGGCCGCGAAGCCGAGGTTCATCGCCACCAGCGTGAACGACACCCCGCCCGCCCCCGTATAGGC
>JBAXLL010000117.1:0-6117 GCA_037134835.1 Verrucomicrobiota bacterium | reverse complement strand
CGGCGGCGGGCCGGAATGTTCAACCTTCTGCGTTTCGAGCACATTGTTGTTCGAATCGTCGAGCAGCAGCACGGTGACCGCGGCATCGGCCGGCAGCGAGATCCCGGCCGGCCACCCGACGGTGCCGTTGAGCACCTGGTTGCCCGTTGGCAGCGGGGTGGTGTCAACATACTGGCCGAAATTTTTGCAGCCGGCCGAGGCGAGAAGGAACAGGGAGGCAAACAACGATGTTTTCATGTCATAAAAGGGGGCGCGGCCAACGTGCCGCATGCGGAGGCGGGTGTCACTCCTTGTTTTCTAGCAGCGTGTCACTCCGGACGATCCATGGTGAAGGTGTCGCGGGTGCGCGTGTAGCTGTCGCCGCCAAGACGGCCGATGAGGTCGAACTTCGCCGGATCAGGCCGGCCGTTCGAACCCAGCACGGCGTCGCTCACGTGCCCGAGGAGGATACGGCCGAAAACGACGTTGGCCGCCAGCGGCCCTTCGCCGATGGTCACGATGCGGTCGAGCGCACACTCAAATGCCACCGGCGCGGCCGCCACTCGTGGCGGGCGGACGCGAGTGCCCGGCGCGGACGCGATGCCAAAGCGTTCAAACTCGCTCTCGCCATGCGGCAGCGAAGCTGAGCTGGCACTCATCGGCCCAGCGAGCGCGTACGGCACGAGATTCACCACAAACTCCGGCACCGCCTCGATGTTGCGCACCGTGTCCTTTTTCCGGCCATCGGGATGGTTCGCCACGGAAAACATCAACGTGGGCGGGCGGGCACAGACCCCGTTGAAAAATGAGAAGGGGGCGAGATTGGTGCGCCCGTCGGCCGTGATGGTCGAGACCCACGCAATGGGTCGTGGCGTGATGGTGCCGATCAGCCAGGGATAGGCGTCGCGCGGGTCGAGCGTGGTGAAGTCGAGGAGCATGGGGCGGTTTCAGATAAAAACTCTCAACGCGGAGCGCGCGGAAGACGCGGATAAAAATTGGGCGGCCTCTGTGTCCTCCGTGCTCTCCGCGTTAAAATATTCCGGTCGTCCGCTCACCCGCCGGCGACCGGCGGGATGAAGACCAGCTCCGCCCCGTCGGCCAACAGCGTGCCCCAGGGAGCGAATTCGCCATTGATGGCGACCCGCAGCCGGTCACCGGGCAGTGTGAAGCCGTGGCGGGCGCGCAGCTCATCGTAGAGGGCCGCAGCCGTGGGAGCCCCGGTTATGAGCGTTTCGTGCGCAAGCCCCCGCTGCTCGCGAAGGATGGCGAAATACTGGAGCCGGATAGTTTTCATCGGGCCGCGTGGTAATCGTTCTTGCCACCGGTTTTTTCGAGCAGGCGGATTTCCCGGATGACGATGCCGTGGCTCACCGCCTTGCCCATATCGTAAAGCGTGAGCGCGGCGATGGTCGCGCCGGTGAGCGCCTCCATCTCCACCCCGGTCTTGGCGGCGACGCTGGCGTGACAATGGATGGTCACCTCCGCCGCGCCGTCGGCCCCAGGCGGGCCGGCCTCGATCTCGATGCGGCAGTCGTCGAGCGGCAGCGGGTGGCAGAGCGGGATGAGGCCGCTGGTTTGCTTTGCGCCCATGATGCCGGCGAGGATGGCGGTCTGGAACAGCGGACCTTTCTTCGACTGGATTTCGTTGCCGGTCACAAGCCGCGCCAGCGCAGGTGGCAGTGCAACCCTCGAGACTGCATGCGCGGTGCGGCGCGTCACAGCCTTGCCGCCGACATCAACCATCGCGGGCCGGTTCTGGGCATCAAGATGCGTAAGCTGGACTGCGGATTTCATCGCGGTGGCTGGACGGAAGGCGGCTTGGGCGGCGCGGGCTTACCCTTGCTGGGCAAAAATTGGGCCAGTGGTTCGACGATCGGCGTGGCCCACGCGGGCTCATCGCGTTCATAGACCCACTGGGTGCAAAGCAGAAAAAAGAGAAACAGCACGATCCCACAGAGCAGGAGCTTGCTCATCTGCGCGGCAAACCGGATGAGCAGCACCACAACAATGAAGCCCACGATCGCGAGCGCGATGGTCCACCAGGTATGCGGCGGCACTTGCTGGAGCTTTTCGAGGGTGGTGGCGGCAAACGGTGGCATCACGAACCACAGCTTGGATCAGCCAGGCCGGTTTATCGAGTGCAAAGCGCGGGTCGGCGGGCCGGGCTGGAGGGTGTCATGGGGTTTGCGAAAAATCATCCGGAATCGGCTGGAGGGAGGCTGAAGGCTCCCTGCAGCCCAAAGGAGGTGGCTCCCCACCGGCCTGGCCAGAGAGATTTTGCAAACCTTCGTCACCCTGGCTCAAACCCCTGGCACCCAGCAGGACTTTGTGACAACGATGTGACACGGCCACAAATTTCTCGTTTCGCCCGGGCCACCCGGTAGCATGTGCGTTCTCCGCATGGCCGCCAAGCGCACCGTTCACTCTCCCGCCTCCCTCACCACCCCGCCGACGGTGCCGGCGCCGCCCATGGCCAAATCCACCGGCGGGTCCACCCGTGCGGCCTATTTTAACCGCGAGCTGAGCTGGCTGGCGTTCAACCGCCGGGTTCTCGCGCAAGCGCAGGGTGAACGGCACCCGCTGCTGGAACGCGTGCGGTTTCTCGCCATCTTTAGCTCCAATCTTGATGAATTTTTCGAGATTCGCGTCGCCGGTCTTATGCAGCAGGCGGACGACGGCGGGGCTGGCGCAGGCGGCCCTGACGGTCTCGGCGCACGCGAGCAGCTCCGGCTCATCCATGCGGAGGTGGCCAACCTCATCGCCGAACAATACCAATGCTGGCACCGGCAGCTCATGCCCGCGCTCGCCCGCGAGGGTCTCGTGGTCAAAGCCGCGAAGGAACTGACCGCCGCCGAGCTGGGCTGGGTGGAGACCTATTTTCGCGATCAGGTCTATCCGGTCCTCACCCCGCTCGCGCTGGACGCCGCCCATCCGTTTCCGCAGCTCGGCAACAAAACGCTCAACATCGTCGTCGCTCTCGGTGAGCCCGGGACCGATGCGGTGGGTATCGGGGAGGTCGCGCTCCTGCCCGTGCCGCGCATCCTGCCCCGGCTCGTGCAGATCGACCCGGACGGCGCGGGCCAGCGTCGGTTCATTTTTCTCACCGACATCATCAAGCTCTGCGCCGGCGCACTCTTCCCCGGTTACCATGTTGGCGGCGCGCACGTCTTCCGCGTCACCAGGAACAGCGACCTCTACATTGACGAGGAGGAGGCAGAGAACCTCCTCAAGCGCATCGAGGACGAGCTCCGCAACCGCCGGCGCGGCGCGGCCGTGCGCCTCGAAATTGAGGACGGGGTGTCCAGCGCCATCTTCACCTCACTCTGCGAGCACCTTGGCCTCGCACAGGAATACGTCTTCCGCCTCGGCGGCCCGCTCAACCTCCTCCGCGTGCAAAGCCTCTGCGAGATTGACCGGCCCGACCTGAAATTTCCCCCGTTCGTGCCGGCGGCCGTCTCGCCGCTACGTGATCCGGCCCGCATCTTCGAGACGCTGCGCGCGGGGGATGTGCTGCTGCACCACCCCTACGACGCGTTTCAGCCAGTCGTGGACTTTGTCGAGCAGGCCGCGCGCGACCCGCAGGTCTTCGCGATCAAGCAGACGCTCTACCGCACCAGCGGGGACTCGCCGATCGTGCGTGCACTCATGGAGGCCTCCCGCAACGGCAAACAGGTCACCGCGCTCGTCGAGCTGAAGGCCCGCTTCGACGAGGCCAATAACATCCAGTGGGCGAAGCAGCTCGAGGAGGCCGGCGTGCATGTTGTCTATGGTCTCGTCGGCCACAAAACTCACTGCAAGTGCTCGTTGATCGTCCGCCGCGAGGATCGCGGACTGCGCCGCTACGTCCACCTTGGCACCGGCAACTACAACCCCCGGACCGCCCGCCTCTACACCGATCTCAGCCTGTTCACCGCCCGGGAGGATCTCACGGGCGACACCGCGCAACTTTTTAACACCCTCACCGGCTATAATCGCGCGCCCTTGTTTCAGCGTCTCCTCGTCGCGCCTTTCAACCTCCACACCCGCCTATTGGCCCTCATTGCGCGCGAAACCGAGAATGCCGCCGCGGGCCACCCCGCGCGCATTATGGCCAAGATGAACTCCCTCGTGGACAAGGCCGTGATTGACGCCCTTTATGCCGCTTCGCAGGCCGGCGTGACTGTTGAGCTCATCGTACGTGGCACCTGCTGCCTGGTACCAGGCGTGCGCGGCCTGAGCGAGCGCATCCGGGTCCGCAGCCTGGTTGGCCGCTTCCTTGAGCATGCGCGCGCATTCTACTTCGAGAACCATGGTGGCGAAGGCGGCCCGCTCATCTACGCCGGCAGCGCCGACTGGATGCCGCGCAACTTTTTCCGCCGCATCGAAGTCGTCTATCCCGTGGACGACCCCGTGCTGCGCCGGTGGATGACCGCCGAGTTCTTCGAGCACGAGCTAAAGGACACGGTCAACACCCGCGAACTGCACGCCAACGGGAGCTATCAGCCCGTCGCACGCGCGGATGCACCCCCGTTTTCCGCCCAAAATTATTTCATCGCCGCCGCACAACAGCGCGCTGCCCAGTCGGCAGCTGAACTTTGATCCGTCTCATCATTGGCTGCCATCACACCACCAACGAACTCGCCTTGAGCGACTCCTGGGGTCCAAGTTATACCGAGCGTTGGGTGCCGGCGACATCGGCCCAGCAGGGGAGTGAGGACGACGCCTGGGTCATCGGCTGGTAAAATCCGCGAGGCGCAGGGCTGGTCGGTATGCGGTCACAACCTGGCTGGCCGGCCGCGCACACTCATGGAGGTGTTGCGCCGCAGAGTGCACGTGCCGGAGCGCGACCGAGTGAACGAGGTCCAGGTAGTGGTGGAGGACCTCGGCAAACGCAGCCTCGTCACCGTGGCGGGCGTACCGGGTGAGGAGCTGGAGGTCAGGGTCATCCATGTTCAAAAGAGTTATCGCCGCAGGGGGAGGGAATCCGACAAAGAATATTTTACCGAGAGGGCCGGTCCGCGGTTCGGCCGCGCTTAGAGCCTACGCGAATAATCCCTACTGGCGGGGCGTAGGGCGTCTGGCTTGCAGACCCCGCTCCGGGGCGATGCACGACGCGTGCAAGACACGCGCCCTACCTTAGCCCAACCTCACGGATTCGCCAGCAGGCCGTGGGCGCGCAGCCAGCCCTCGGCCCGGCGCGGCCACTCGCCGGGCCCGCCCATTTCCGACTTCATGCCGAGGCCGTGGCCGCCGCTGGCGTAAAGATGCAGCTCGGCCGGCACGCCGGCCCGGCGCAGTGCGAGGTAGTATTCGATGCTGTTTTCCACCGGCACGAGCGCGTCGTTCTGCGCATGCACGAGGAAGGTGGGCGGTGCGCCGGCTGTGACCTGCTGCTCGACGGAGTAGCGCGCGACCAACTCCGGCTGCGGACCGGGGCCGAGCAGCGCGTCCCGCGAGCTGGCATGGACAAACGGCGGCCGCATCGTGATGACGGGATAAATGAGCAGTGCAAAATCGGGCCGCGCGTTCACCGCATCAATTGCGGCGCCGGTTTTGCCGTCTGCGAGGCCGGACAGGGTCGAGGCGCACGCAGCCAGATGCCCGCCCGCCGAGAACCCGAGCACGCCCACGCGGTCGGCGCGCACCCCGAAGCCCGCAGCCCCCGACCGCACGAGGCGGAGCGCGCGGAGCACATCCTGCAACGGTGCGGGCTGGCCGTATTCCTTGAGACGCGACTTGAGGACAAAGGCTGTGACTCCGAGCGAGTTCAGCCAGTGCGCGACGAGCCGGCCCTCGTATTCCATCGAGAGCCGCACATAGCCTCCGCCGGGGCAGACCACCATCGCCGTGCCGGTCGCGCCGGCGGCGGGCGCAAGATAAAACGCCAGCGTCGGCCGGTGGACATTGTTCACCCGCGACTCCTCTTCGATGCCTTCGGGGCCGCCGTTGGCCTTGAGGCCGGGCACGCCCTCGGGCCAGAGGTCGATGATTTTGGGGTCGGACAGAGCGGGGTAAGGCGAAGCCACGGCGATGTTTTTGCGCCGGCCGTTTTCGCCCGTCAAGCGCGGCGAGGGACGGCGTGGCCTGCCGCGTAAGTGACGGGACTCCGGGAGTCAGGCGGTCGGCGGCGTCTCGAACGGCGCGGCGCTGCCCGTCGGC
>JBAXLL010000116.1:0-6127 GCA_037134835.1 Verrucomicrobiota bacterium | reverse complement strand
GGCGACCTCGTCCTTACCAAGGACGTGCTCTGCCAACTGAGCTATCTGGGCAGACCTAGACAGGGTCAAACAACAAGGGAAAAGAGGACGAATCGTGCAACCTCAGGTTTGGCCCGTCAACTGCAAATTTGCTGATTTTGAAAAAACTTTCGCCGGCAAACACCCCAAAGCTGTTTCTGCGACCGGCTAAGCCTGCTGAATGAGATCCCGGCCGGTCATCCTCTGACGATTGTCAGCACCAAATTAGCAGCCGGTCACACTCACGGACCGATGCGGAAAAGGTAGGTCCCGGGCCGCAACTTTGCCCCGACTTGTTCGCCGCTTACCAACAAGTCGCGAAAAAAACTGTCTATCTTAGTCGAACCTGAACCTCCGCGCATGATCTTCAAATCCCCAACCAGGCCGGTCGCCGAGACTGCCCCCATCATTTCGAATGGCTGCCATTCCTCTATTTCTATCTGCCCACCCGCTGAATACGGCAGATCTTTACTCCATACTACCTGCCCACCGTTCGCCGCAACCACTTCAACCCTCCCGATTCGCTTGGCCAGCGGGACAACTTTTGGGTCGCTTCGGGCGAAAGCGAGCGGCATCGCGGCCAGACGATCAGTTAGGGCAAGCGCTTGGATGGGGTCGCCAGGCGCAGGATCCGGTCCCGAAATCTGCGGGCGGGCCGGCTTGTCAGCTGCCTGCTTCAACTTGGGCAAAAACTCTTCACCCAATACCGGCGCATCGGTCCGGGACAAATCGGTCGCCGTTTCCCATCCACCGCCGGTTGCCTGATACAACGGTGCCGCACTATGCACGGCCCACCATTCGTGCAACAATGTTTCCTCTTGCGCCGAGGCCGGCACGATCAGGGCAAAGCTCGGGGCGTATACCTCCGTCCCGGTCGGCGCCGGCGGCTTTGGCAACCGCAGGCCAGAGGCCAATGCACCCAGGACCAACACCACCGCGAGGCCGGCCGTCCACCACGGAAATTGTTGCTCCGCCTTCATGACGCCTTGCCCCTCAGTTTTTCGCCGCAGGCTGCCCGGCAAGGAGCACACTGAAACCTGCTTTGTCCGCCATCTCGAATAAATGCGTCAAATCCCCCGTCGGCAGGCTCTGGTCCGCCTTCACGAGTAGACGCAGGTTTTTCCGGTTCTTGGCCTGACCTGCCAGCCAAGCCGGCACATCCGCCATCCGTAGCACGGCGGTGTCCACCATGATCATGTCGGAACTCTGGATCGTGAGCGTAACATCCGTCGTCCGTGCCCCAGCCACCGCGCCCGGCATGGCCGGGAGCCGGATCGCCTCGCGCGGTCCGACCAGCGACACCTCCAACCCGGGCGCCAGCACAAAACGCGATCCAAAGAGCGTGAAAAACAGCGCTATCAGCATCATGTTCACATAAAAAATAGCGTCGTGCCCCGGCGGCAGTGGACGCAGACGGGCGGTCAGGCCTAGCGGCTGCGTGATCATGGCCCGCCTCCTTTTTCCTCCGCCGCCGCTGGTAATGTTCGGTAGTCCGTCAACAGATACCGCATGATCTCGTTGGCCGACCACTCGATGTCATCCACCACCGCCCGTACGCGCCCGGCCAGAACATATTGTGCCACCCGCGCGAGGATGGCCAGCAGCAGGCTGCCCGCCGTGCTGAACAACGCCTGCCACATCCCATCCGCCAGCGCCTTGGCCGTCTGATACTCCGCACCGCCGGACGAAAATGCGCGGAATGTCACCAGCATGCCCAGCACCGTGCCCAGCAGACCCAGCAGGGGCGCGACCTGCGCGATAGCCGCGATCGCGCCCAACCGCCGTTCCAGGGTCGGCAGCGCCAAAATCGCCGCCTCCTGGACTGCATGGCGCAAGTGCATCTCATCGTCGCCGGCATGAACCAGCGCAACCTTCACCACCGCCGCGACCGGACCAGGCGTTTCATCGCACACTGCCTGTGCCTCCCCAAGGCGCCGCTTGGCCAGAATATTTTTGATGCCGTCCACAAACTCCCGCGCCTGGATTTGCACGTGGCGCAGGAAAAACATCCGCTCCGCCAGGAGCAGGGCGAGCGCGGCCGTCAACAGGAGCAGAACCCAGATCATCGGGCCGCCGCTGGCAAGCAGACCGGGCTCCCCACGGACAGGCTCGGGATTGAAGGCGGCGAAAAGCATGCAGAGATTGAAAAAGTCTTTTGAGCCGGAGCGCAAATGCCGAGCGCACTTTTTTATCGTGGTGACACCCCGCCCAGTTCAACGCGCCTTTCGTGTGCGAGGTTATGCGAAGGCAGGCCGTACTCCTCGACCATGGCATACGTCATCAGCGCTTCGTCCAACTGGCCGTCTTGGGCCAGCAGCTCGCCGCACCGTAGCAGCGCCCGGTCCAGCCAAAAGCGGCCCGTCACGCCAAGCTCGGGCGCCACCGACGGCGCGGGCGGCAAAAACGTCAGGGCCAGCGCCAGCCACGTTTCCTTGGCGCCCGTCTTGTCGCGTTGCGCGAGCCGGAGCTCCCCCAGCCGACAGGCCGCTTCCGCCCGCACATCAGGCGTGGCGTTCACGTAATCGCGCAATGACAGGTAAATGTTCCCAGCCAGATCCAACTGACCCTCCGCCTGGTAGGCGGCCGCCAACGCCAGCCGAATCTCGTTATACTGGCTGTGCCCGACAAATGTTCGCGTGAGCAACAAATAGATGTCCTGCGCCTGAGGATACTGGCCGAGATCGTTGTGCAGTTCGGCCTGCCTTTTCCGCACACTGAATTCGAGCTCGCTGTCCGGGTATTTGCCGAGCAATTCGTCGAGAATCATCAGGGCATTTTTTTTGTTCACGCTCTGACCGAGTTGCGCCTCATACCTCGCCTTGAAAAACAGCGCGCGTGGCGCGTTGATTTTGTCGTCGTGAAAATCGTCCACTACCTTCTGCAACAGCTCCTGCGCCATCACAATTTGGTTCCGCTCTCCCCCGGCGAAATAATCCGCGCCGATGAAGTAACCTTGCATGGCGGCCTCCTCCATGCGATATTCCTTCCACAGTTTTTTCAGCAAGTTGAGCCCCTGCTCGTCGCGGGCGGCCTCCGCCGGCGCATCGCCGGATGGAACCTTCAGCGCCAAAGTTGCCTGCGCCTGCAGCAGCAACGCATGCGCCGCCAGCTTGTTCCGCGCTGCGTCAGCGAGACCCGGCATGGCCTTCACCCGCTCGTACAGCGTCTGCGCGAGCGTTTGCGCCTGCGGCGCCTCACCGGCGTCCAGCGTCAGCCTCGCCTGCAGCCAGCCCATTTGCAACCGCAGTTCTGCTGAAAAACCTCCCGGCGTTCCGCCCTCCAGCAGCAAGTCCCCCACGCGCTTCAGCGCATGGCGCAGATTATCCTGCCGGGCCAGCTCAGTGTCACCGGCCGTTTGCAACGCCCGCGCCAAGTTCCATTCGGCCTGCCAGCGGCTGGCCGGGTCGAGCCGCGTGTCGACCGCAAATCTGTCGAGCAACTTGCCCGCCTCTTCATGGAGTCCCGCCCGCGTCAGTGCCAGCGCCTGCTGATAAATCAGCTCACCCGGCCCAATCTCCGCCGGTCGCTCGCTCAGCGCGGTCGCGTAAGCGTCGGCTGCACCCTCGAAGAGCTTGGCGTCGCCCTCGGCCTCGCCCGCGCGGAACCGCGCTTCCGCCACTAACACGCCCAGCGCCGCCCGTTGGGCGGCCGCGGTGGCGGGCAGCGCGTCGCGGGCTTTTGTCGCATAATCGGCCGCCAACCGGTAGTGCTTCTGCACCCATGCCACGGTCAGACGCACGCCCAGCGCCGCTGCGGTCAGTTTCCCAGGAAACTTGGTCAGCAAGTTATTCGCATCGTCATCGGCCGAAGTCCATCGCCGGTCGCCAAGCGCCAGTTGCGCGCGCGCCAGCAGCAGCTCAGCCAAAATCGGGTGGGGCGGCGATCCCGGCTCCCCGGCAATGCGTTTGTCCAGCATCGTCCGGAATTCCTCCCGCACCGGCCCATCTGTCGACACGTCGGCGAGCAGTTGCAGCGCAGCGCTCTGGTGTCCGGGATTGTCCCCGTCCTCAATCAGCTTTTCCAAGGCGTTGCGGCCCTCGCCGGGACGGCCGCGTGTGCCCACTCCGAGCAGCAGCAGGAAATCATCGCGCTCCTTGTGCTGTGCCGCCGGCAGCACCCGCAGCTGCGACCGCAAATATGCCACCGCTTCAGCCGTATGCCCCAGCGCAAATAGCGCGGCCGCATATAGGCGCGCAGAGGAGTAACCCGTTCTCTTCCCAACATCACGCTCGGCGGCCGCCAGTAACTCCGCCGCCTTCGCTTCGCTCACATCCTGCGCCTGCAACAGTGTCAACTCACGTGCCACGGTAATACGCGCCCGCTGCACCTCTGACGCCGCCAAACTTTCCGCCTGGGTGAACAACGTGAGGGCGTGCTGGTTGTCATTTCCCGTCAGGGCCATCATCCCTTGTAAAAAATAATACCATGCTTGGTCATCCGCTGGCAGTGCCGTCGGCACCGTCAGTGTCGCTTCCGCGCGTGCCACCTCCGCCTTCCCCAGTCGCGCCGCTATCAGGCCGGCGCGCAGGTGATAGGCCGCCGTGCGGACACCCTCGTAATCTCCCAATGCCCGCTCCGCTGCCGCCGTGTCGCCTTGGTTAAGCCGGGCCGATACCAGCAGCAGCACGAGTGTATTGTGATTGGCTCCTGGTACCACCGGCACCGTCAGCAGCTTTTCAAAAGCTGCCGCCGCATCGGCCGCGAAACCGGATTCCAGCATCCACTGCGCATTGTACAATTGCTCCAAACTTTCTCCTGGTGCCGGGGGAGCGAGGGTCACGGTCAGCGGAGCCGGTGCACCCAGCGCCTCGGCGGCGCGCGCCGCCGGCGCCAGCAGCAGTACGGCGAGGGAGAGAAAAAATCTCGGATGGAACAGAGGCATCGGGAATCGGATCAAATTCTGACGCGGCGGGAAAACCACGAAATTGTCCCGCCAGTTGGAAACAAGCAACCGTGTTGTAATCAATTCAACCTCGCGCCCCGCCCACCGACACGTACGCTGATCGTCGGTTCCGCCTTTATCCCTGCCTGATTCTACTTCTTCCACCATGAAAGCCGCCCTCCTCATTCTCGGCATCCTCGCCGGTATCGCCATCGTCGTCGGCCTCTGGGTCGCCGGCATCTATAACTCGCTCGTTGCCCTCCGCAACCGTTTCAAAAACGCCTTCGCACAAATTGACGTGCAGCTTAAGCGGCGCTACGACCTCATCCCCAACCTCGTCGAAACCGTTAAAGGCTATATGAAGCACGAGAGCGGCACCCTTGAGGCTGTCATCAAGGCCCGCAACATTGCCTATGCCGCCTCGCAGTCTGCCGCGGCCAACCCCGCCGACGCCAACGCCATGAAAGGCCTCGTCTCCGCCGAAAGCGGCCTCACCGGCGCGCTCAGCCGCCTTATGGTCGTCTCCGAGCAATATCCAGACCTCAAGGCCAACCAGAACATGATGCAACTCACCGAGGAGCTGACCTCGACAGAAAACAAGGTCTCCTTTGCCAGACAGGCCTACAACGACTCCGTCATGCAGTATAACACGGCCCGCGAAGTTTTCCCGAATGTGATTTTCGCCGGCATGTTCGGCTTCCTACCCGCCGAGCTTTTCAAGATTGACGACCCCGCCGAGCGCAACGCGCCAAAGGTGAATTTTACTTGATTGTCCTATGTCCTCTTTGGAAAAAGGTCTTCTTCTGATTGCAACGGTGATGATCATCGGCGGGGCCGCTGGCATCGCAAAACCAAAGCCCGTCGTGGTGCCTCACGCTGTACAGGGAAGTTTGTATGGGGCAAGTTCTCCAAGCCGCTCTGAGGAACTTAACCCCAAGGGTGTCATTTATTATTCGTCTGCCTCGGTCGGAATTGGACTTTTTATCTTAGCGGCTATTGCTGTCACACGACTACAAAAAAATCGGTAGTACCCAATGGACTTCTTCGAGGCCCAAGCCCGCGCAAAAAAACGCACGACCCGCCTCGTCGTGCTGTTCGGCTTTGCGGTCGCTGGCATCATCCTTGTCGGCTACGTCGCCGCCGTGTTCGTCCAATCGCAGGCCGGCCATTACCGCCCGCTCCGCGGCTCCGGCTTCGTCGTCACACAGCCCGCCGCCCCCTTCGAGC